>DASTFB010000001.1 GCA_035709005.1 Candidatus Methylomirabilota bacterium
GTCCTTCACGACCGCGAGCACGGCCCCGGGGCCCGCCATCGGGGGGGCATGGGGGGCCATCTCGGGGCCCCCCGTGTCCGCCAACGTAATATCGAGGGGCGCCCCGGCTTGGCCGGGGCGCGCCGAGCGCGGGGGGGTATGGGGGGCCATCTCGGGGCCCCCCATCTCAAACGACCGCGGACATCCCGCCGTCGAAGTTGATCGCCGTGCCGGTGATGTAGCCGGCGCGCTCGGAGGCGAGGAAGGCGACCAGATCGGCGAACTCTTCGGCCTCGCCCACGCGCCCGATCGGCACCCGCTTGGCCACCTCCCGGTAGTACGCGTCGAGGTCGTTCTTGGCCCGCCGCTCCCACTGGGCGCTCTTGACCAGGCCCAGGCAGATCGTGTTGACGAGGATCCGATCGGCGGCGTGCTCGCTGGCCAGGGACTTCGTGAGATTGATGCCGGCCGCGCGGGTCACCGAGGTGGGCAGCGCCCGCGGCGCCGGCGCCTTGCCACCGACGGTGGTGACGTTGATGATGCGGCCCCCACCCCGCTGCTTCATGAGGGGGATGACCAGGCGGCAGAAGCGGATCGCGCCCATCACCTTGAGGTCGAAATCGCGCTGCCAGGTCGTGTCGTCGACGGCGGCGAAGGCGGCGGCGGACGACGTGCCCGCGTTGTTGACCAGGACGTCGATGCCGTCGAAGCGCGCGACCACCGCGTTGACGAAGGCCTCGATGTCGGCGGCCTGAGTCACGTCCGCCGGCTGGGCCAGCACCTCGGCCCCGGTGGCCTTGCGGATGCCGTCGGCGGCGCGCTCCAGCACGTCCTTGCGGCGCGCGCAGATGGCCACGCGCGCCCCCTCGCGGGCGAAGCGCTCGGCACTGGCGCGCCCGAGACCTTCACTGCCACCCGTGACGATGACCACCTTGCCGGCGAGCCCGAGCTCGAGCATGTCGTCTCCTCCCCGTGGGAGCCGCATCATACAATAGGCTGGAGACCCGAGCATGACGTTCACCAAGGAGCTCTGGCCGGCGATCGATGGCATCTACGCGGCCATCCTGGGGCACCCGTTCATCCGCGGGCTCACCGACGGCACGCTGCCGCGCGAGAGCTTCCGCTTCTACGCCGTCCAGGACGCCCTCTATCTGAGGGAGTTCGCCCGGGCCCTGTCGCTGGCGGCCGCCCGGGCCCCGGAGGACGACTGGATCATCATGTTCAACGAGCACGCCGCCGGCGCGTTGAAGGTCGAGCGGGCGCTGCACGAGTCGTTCTTCCAGGACTTCGGTCTCACGCCGGCTCAGGTAGCGGCGACGCCGCTGGCGCCGACCAACCTGGCCTACACCAGCTATCTGCTGGCCGTCGCCCACGGCGCGCCGTACCACGAGGCGGTGGCGGCGCTGCTGCCCTGCTACTGGATCTACTGGGAAGTGGGCAAGCACCTCGAGCAGACGGGCTCCAGGGATCCCCTCTACGCCCGCTGGATCGCCACGTACGCCTCCGAGGACTTCGGCGGCGTGGTCCGTGCCGTCCTGGAGGCCACGGACCGGATCGCGGCGGGCCTGGGCGGGGCCGAGCGGCAGGCCATGGCGCGCCACTTCGTGACCACGAGCCGCTACGAGTGGATGTTCTGGGAGATGGGCTACCGCCGCGAGGCGTGGCCGCTGTGAAGGCGCTGCTCTTCGACCTGGACGACACGCTGCTCGACTACTCGAGCTGTCAGGACGCCTGCTGGGAAGAGAGCTGCGCGGCCGTGGCCGCGCCCGTGGGCGTCGACGCGTCCGCCCTCGTCGCCGCTATCGCCGATGTCCGGCGGTGGTTCTGGAATGATCCAGCGCGCCACCGGGCCCAGCGCACCGACATGGTCGGGGCGTGGGCCAGGATCGCCGAGCTGGGTCTGGCCCGGCTGGGTGCCGCCGGCGACGGCCTGGCCCGGCGCATCGCCGAAGATTTCGCGGCGCGGCGGTGTGCCGCCGAACGCCTGTTCCCCGACGCCCTGGCCACCCTGGAGGCGCTGCGCGCGCGAGGCGTGCCGCTGGGACTGGTCACCAACGGCGATGCGCGACTGCAGCGCGGCAAGATCGCCCGCCACGCCCTGGCCCCGTACTTCGGGGTCATGGTCATCGAGGGGGAGTTCGGCGCCGGCAAGCCGGATGCGGCCGTGTTCCGCCACGCGCTCACCGGCCTCGGTGTCGCTCCCGCCGGGACCTGGATGGTGGGGGACCACCTGGTCTGGGACGTGGACGGCGCCCAGCGGGTGGGCCTGCGCGCCGCATGGATCGATCGGCCCCGCGTCGGCCTGCCGGCCGACCAGGCCGTGCAGCCCGAACGCATCATTCACGGTCTGGACGAGCTCCTCGACCTCGCCGGCTGAACGTCGCGGCCGCGGCCCAAGATGGCGGGCCCTGCGCTCCGCACGCACCCATCTGTGGCCGCGTGCGCAATAAAAGCTTCGCCAAAGCGCGGGCCGTCTGTTGCTATAGGAGCGTACGCAAGGAGGAGCTCTCATGCGACGAGTCGCGATCCTGATCGCCGGTCTGGCGGTGGTCGTCTCGGGCTGCGCGACAGCCAAATCCCGGCCGCCGCGGGCCGCCGCGCCGGCGGAGGTGGACGTCACCGGCCGGTGGATCGGGACCTGGTACGGTCACGGCATCGTTGGGATCCCGCGCGAGCAGGACGCGTTCGCCGACTTCGTACAGCGAGGGTCCGGGGGGCGCGGGGTCCTCACCCTGGACGGGGCTCCGGCCGCGGAGGGGGTGCCAGCCGCCTCGCGAATGGCCGGCCTCTCCGGATCCCGCGTGTTCCTCGAGGTGGCCGGCTCGGACCTCGTGCTCGTTCACGAGCTCGGGCCCCGGCATCTGAAAGCGCGGTTCCGGGTGGACGGGGACCGGATGGTCGGTCACATCAGCGACGCCCAGCCGCCCGTGCGCATCGTGCTGGAACGGCAGAAGCCGGAGCCGCCCAAGCCGGCGGCCGCCCCGACGCGCCCGGAGCCTCAGGTCGCCGCCCCACCGCCGCCACCGCCGTCGGCTGTCGAGCCCGCGCCCACGCCGCCCCCGCCGGCCGTGGCCATGACGCCGGCTCCGGGGAGCGAGGCGGCCGAGGCGAAGCCCGAGGGCGCTCCGCGTCCGGCCCCGGACGAATTCGCGGAGGCCCCGCAGCTCAAGGCGGTGCACTTCGACTTCGACAAGTCCGCCATTCGCCCGGAGGACGTCGCCGTCCTGGACGAGAGCGCCGAGTGGCTCAAGGGCAACGAGGTCCTGGTGCTCATCGAGGGCCACGCCGACGAGCGGGGTACCAACGAGTACAACCTCGCGCTCGGCGAGCGGCGCGCCAAGGCCGTGCGTGAGCACCTGGTGAACAAGGGTGTCGCGGCCGAGCGCATCAACACGGTGAGCTACGGCGAGGAGCGGCCGGCCTGCACCGACAAGAACGAAACCTGCTGGAAGCAAAACCGCCGCGCCCGCACCCTCATCAAAGGGCAGTAGCCACGCTTCGAGCGCGGGCTTTGCCCGCGCGCTCGTCTTTCCTGGGGGAGGTCTCGGAGGGGGCCGTCTTAGGCCCCCTCCGATTGGCTTAGCGCGGAATCGCGACGGGAGCGGCGAAGTAGATGAGCCCGGCCTTCGCCGTGAGCCCCAGCACGTACAGGACGTCCGGCAGCCACACCGCGCGCATCGTGTACGCCGCCGTCGCCGAGCCGGCCAGCACGACGGGCACCGCCAACCAGAGCGGCAGACGCAACAGGCGGAACATCGGCTCGACCAGCAGCAGGAAGATCATCATGACGAAGATCACGCCGAGCAGGACGATTCCCAGGAAGATCGGCGTGAGCAGGAAAAACGACACGAGGACGAGCAAGGCATCGGTTCGCCCGGTGATAGGGTCGGCGAACGCGTTCGCCGTCTCCGGCCGGTTGGCCAGCGAGATCAACCACGCCTGCACCGGGCTCGACCAGCCCAGGTACCAGGCGATCCAACCGACGCCGACCACCACAGCCAGCCAGTGGATCCAGCGCTTCGGCATCGCCTCTCATTCTAAGGGGTATGATAGCCACTCCATCCACGCTCATTTGGGAGGCGCACCGTGGCCGAGGACTTGTTGGAAATCGTCAAGGACGGTGTGGCAGTGCTCACCCTCAACCGACCGGACCGGCTCAACGCCCTGTCCCCCCGCATGCTGGATGGGCTGCTGAGCGCTCTGCCCCGGCTGGCCGACGATCCCGCGGTCGGGGCCGTGGTGCTGACGGGCGCGGGCCGGGCGTTCTGCGCGGGCGGGGACGTCAAGGCCATGGCCGAGGCCCGGGAGGCGGAAGGGGTGACGCTGGAGGAACGGGCCCACGCGCTGCGGAAGAGAATGGAGGTCTCGCGCTGGCTCCACGAGCTGCCCACGCCGACGATCGCGATGGTGCGGGGCGCGGCGGCCGGCGCCGGGCTCTCCCTGGCCCTGGCGTGCGACCTGCGCATCGCCGCCGACAGCGCTCGCTTCGGCACCGCCTTCGCCCGTGTGGGCTACCCGGGCGACTTCGGCGGCTCGTTCTTCCTGACCGCGCTCGTGGGCACCGCCAAGGCCCGCGAGCTCTACTTCACCGCCGACCTGGTCGACGCCGCCGAGGCCCACCGACTGGGCCTGGTCAACCGCGTCGTCCCCGACGCCCGGCTGGAGGACGAGACGATGGCGCTGGCCACCCGGCTCGCTCGCGGGCCCCGGATCGCGTACCGCTACGTGAAGCGCAACTTGAACGCGGCCGAGCACGCCACCCTCGCCGAGGTCCTCGACCTGGAAGCGTGGCATCAGAGCCGCTGCGGGCTCACGGAGGACCACCGGGAGGCGGCGCGCGCGTTCGTGGAGAAGCGGGAGCCCGTGTTCCGCGGCCGGTGAGGCCGCGTTCCGGGCTCCCGCCCCGAGCGATCGTTACTGGGCCAGCCAGACCTTCATGAAGGTGTTGTTGTCGTAGACGGTGGGTGCCCACTTGTGGCCGCGGACCTTCTTGTCCCGGAAGTGGAACCCCTCGACCCAGGCCACCGGCACCGCCGACACCGGGGCGTTCAGGATGTGGCGCTGCAGCTCATGGTAGAGACGGGCGCGCTTGGCGCGGTCGCTTTCCTTGAGCGCGCGCTCGGCCAGCTCGTCGACCTTCGGATCGGACCACTTGCCCCAGTTGCTGCCGGCCGGCGTCGTGTAGATGAGCGAGAACATGTCGGCCGGGTCGGAGGTCACCATCGCGCGATCCTGGATGGCGATGAATGTGAAGTCGCCTTTGCCGTAGACGGCGAAGCCGGCAGCGCTCTCGTAGGTCTTGATCGTGCCGCGGATGCCGACCTTCCTCAGCTGCGACATGATGAGCTGGGCGCGGTCGACGTAGCCGCCCACCGAGCGGACGGCCGCCTCGATGTCCAACCCGTTCGGGTAGTGCTTGGCGACCAGCCGCTTGGCCTCGGCGAGGTCCTGGTCTTTCGGCTGCCGGCAGCCGGGCATCTTGTTGACTTCGGCCAGCGGCAGGGCGAAGTCGGTGAACAGCTTGGGGTCCAGGAGGGCGCAGGCGACGCCGGCGCCCTCGAAGGCCTTGCCGACGAGGTCCTGGCGGTCGATGGCCAGGTTGACGGCCCGGCGGAGGTCGGGATTGTCGAAGGGCGGCTTCTTGGTGTGCATGTAGATCAACGCGATCGTGGCGATCGAGTTCTGGCTGACGTCGACCGCATCCCCGCGGGCCCGCTTCAGCTCATCGGCCTCGGTCTTTCTCAGCGGCGGCCAGGTGTCCCAGAGATGGATGCGTCCCGCCTTGGCGGCCGCGATCTGGGTGGGGCCGCCGACCAGGATGAACTGCTTCACCCCGTCCAGGTAGGGCAGGCCCTTGACGAAGTAGTCCTTGTTCTTCTCCCACTCGATGATGCTGCCCCGCTCGTAGCGCTTGAACTTGAAGGGGCCCGTCCCGATCTGCGCCTCGGGGCGCGAGAGATCGTTGCCGAACTTCTCCAGCACGTGCTTGGCGACGATCCGGCACCAGGCCGAGCCGACATACTCGACGAACGGCGCGGCCGGGAATTTCAAATTCACCTGGAAGGTGTGCGGGTTCACGGCCTCCACGCTGGCCACCACGGGCTTGAGCATGGAGCCGCAGCGGGGACTCTTGAAGTTGGGGTTCAACACGCGGTCGAGGCTGGCCTTCACGTCGGCGGAGGTGAAGGGCTGCCCGTCGTGCCACTTGACGCCCTTGCGCAGCTCGAAGGTGTAGACCTTGCCGTCCGGCGAGACCGTCCACCGCTCGGCCAGGTCGCCGACGATCTTCGTGGGGTCGTCGGGGTCGTGGTGGAGCAGGCCCGAGTAGATGCCGGCGAGGGCCTGCTGGACGGACAGAGGTGACTCGGCGTGGATGTCGAGCCGGCCGGGATCGCCGTAGACGTACCAGTTGAGGATGCCGCCGTACCGCGGCTTGTCCTGGGCGGCGGCGCCGGAGGCGCCGGCGCCGAGCACGAGGAGCGCGAGGATGACCACGAGGACCTTCGACCGGTGCATGGGGTGTCCCTCCTGTTCCGCGAAGTGGGTCAGCCGAGGCCGCCCCGGAGCCGGGGATCGGTCATGTCACGGATGGCGTCGCCGAGCAGGTTCAGCCCGAACACGGTCAGGCTGATGGCCACGCCCGGGAAGAAGATCATCCAGGGGGCCGTCTCCAGGGCCTGCACGCCGGCGGTGAGCATGCCGCCCCACGACGGCTCGTCGGGCGGCGCGCCCAGGCCGAGAAAGCTCAGGGAGGCCTCCACCACGATGGCGTAGGCGATGTTCACGGTGGCCAGCACGATATAGGTGGCGAAGGTGTTCGGCAAGACGTGGCGGAAGATGACCCGCCACTGCGAGCCGCCGGCCGCGCGGGCCGCCTCCACGAAGGGCGTCTCCTTGAGGCCGAGCGTTACCGAGCGCAGCGTGCGCGCGGCGGTGGGGCCGAGCAGGATCGCCAGGGCCACGATCACGTTGTCGACGGACTGGCCGAGCGCGGCCATGAGCGACAGTGCCAGGATGATGGGTGGCAAGGCCATCACGCTGTCGACGATGCGCTGACTCAGCGAATCCGCCAGGCCGCCGAAGTAGCCGGTGATGACCCCCCACAGACCGCCGAGGGTGACGCCCAGGCCCACGGACAGCAGCCCCACGTAGAGAGAGAGCCGGGCGCCCCAGATGACCCGGCTCAACATGTCCCGGCCCAGGTGGTCCGTCCCCATCGGGAACTCGGCGCTGGGCGGCAGGTAGGGGGCGAACGCGGCATCTTTGGCGCCGTGGGGGGCGAGCTGAGGGGCGAAGACCGCGGTGGCGATGAGCAGCAGGATGATCACCGCGCCGATGGCCCCCAGGGGCTGGCGGGCGACGAACCACCGCAGCCCGCCGAGCGCGCGGGCCGCCGGTTGACGCCAGCCCTGGACGGCCGCCACGTCGGGCACGCGGACGGCGAGCCGACCGCCGGCCAGGTCAGGCGTACCGGATCCGGGGATCGAGCCAGGCATAGAGAAGGTCCACCACCAGGTTCACGGTGAGGAACACGAGGGCCATGACCAGCACGATGGCCTGGACGGTCGGGTAGTCCCGGTAGCTGACGGCCTGGACCAGCGCCGTACCCATGCCCGGGACCGCGAAGATGATCTCCATGATCACGATGCCGCCGAGGAGCCGCCCGCCCCACCAGCCGATGAAGGTGATCACCGGCAGGAGCGAGTTGCTCAGCGCGTGGCGGTAGACCACGGCCCGCTCGGCCAGGCCCTTGGCCCGGGCCGTCCGTACGTAGTCCTGGCGGACGACCTCGAGCATCTGCGACCGGGTCAGCCGCATGATGGGCGCGCTGATGTAGTAGGCCTGGGCCAGCGTCGGCCACACGAGCTGCTTGAGATTCTCGGCGGGGTCGTCCAGGAAGGACACGAACTCCAGCGGGGGCATCCAGCCGAAGGTGCGTACCAGCGCGTAGAGGATGAGGACACCGGTGAAGAAGATGGGCAGGCTGAGCCCGCTGATGCTCACCACGCGCACCGCGTGGTCGAGCCAGGTGTTCTGACGCACCGCCGAGACGACGCCCAGCGGGACCGCCCACAGGACGGCGACCACGATGGTGAGAAAGGCGAGCTCCATGGAGCGGGGGAAGCGCTCCCAGAGGATCTCCGTGACCGGTCGCCGCTGCGTGTAGGAGTAGCCGAAATCCCAGCGCAGGGCCCCGCCCAGCCAGCTCAGGTACTGCAGGGCCACCGGCTGATCGAGGCCCAGCTCGGCCCGGATCTGCTGGATCTGCTTTTCCTGCACCGCGCTCGACTCGCTGCCGGTCTGATAGACGAGGATCTCGGCGATGTCGCCGGGCACCACGCGCAGGAGCACGAAGATCAGCAGCGAGGCGCCCAGCAACGAGGGGGCGAAGAACAAGAGGCGCCGGAGGACGTACTTGTGCATCGCCGGTGGGCCGTATAATAACCCGCTACCGATGACCTCGGAAGCCTCCGCCATGTCCGGGCCATGAGCGACGCCGACGATCGGGCGCGGGCGACGGAGCTGTGGCAGGAGGCCTACCGGCGGCAGATGCAGGGTGACCTCGAGGCCGCCATCGAGCTCTACCGGCGGTCGATCGCCGCGCATCCCACCGCCGAAGCCCACACGTTCCTCGGCTGGACGCTGAGCTTTCAGGGGCGCCTGGAGGAAGCCACCCGGGAATGCCTCAAGGCCATCGAGGTCGATCCGGACTTCGGCAACCCCTACAACGACATCGGCGTGTATTTGATGCAGCAGGACAAGCTCGACGAGGCCATCCCCTGGCTGGAGAAGGCCAAGCGGGCTCCCCGCTACGAGCCGCGGCAGTTCCCCTACATGAACCTCGGCCGCATCTTCATGCGCAAGGGGCGCTGGGCCGATGCGGTTCGCGAGCTCGAGGGCGCCGTGCAGATGGCCCCTGCCGATGCCGAGACGCGCAAGGCCCTGCACGCCCTGCTGGGCCGGCTCAACGGACACGCCTCGCCCCCGGCCGCGCTGCGCTGAAGATCGCCGTCGTCGTCCCGCTGCTCGTCGGCGGGTTCCTCCTCGCCAGCCTGCTCGCCTTCTGGCTGGCGGTGCGGCCGCCCCGACTCACCATCGACCTGCGCCCGGCCGATGTCGGCCTGGCCGTAGAGGACGTGTCGATCCGCGCGGCCGACGGGGTGCGCCTCTCAGCCTGGCTCGCGGCGCGTCCCGGGCGGCCGGCCGTGGTGCTCCTGCACGGCTATCCGGCCGACAAGCGAGATCTGCTGCCGCTGGCCGCCGTGTTCCACCGGCACTTCACCGTGCTCCTGGTCGATCTACGCTCCTTCGGCCAGAGTGAGGGCCGGGTCACCACGCTCGGGCATCGTGAGCGCGACGACCTGAAGCGGGCCCTCGACGTGCTCCAGCAGCGCGGGCTCGGCCCCGTGGGAGTGTTCGGCTTCTCACTCGGCGGGGCGGTGGCGCTGCTGACCGCCGCCGAAGACCAGCGCATCCGCGCGGTCGCGGCCTATGCCCCGTTTGCCGACTTGCGGGATCTGGGCCGCGATCTCTACCGCGGCCTGTGGCTCCTGCGCGAGCCGCTGGTGGGCCTCATGCGCCTGTGGTCCCGGCTGCTCCTGGGCGCCGACATCACGCGCCCGTCCCCGGAACAGGCGGCCCGGCGACTGAGCGTGCCCGTGATGCTCGTCCACAGCCGGGCGGACGAGCAGATTCCCTTTCACCACGCCGAGCGCCTGGTCCGGGCGCTCGCCGACAACTCCCAGGCCCGGTTCGTCTTCAGCGACGACGGCTATCACGGCGCGCTGGGCTCGGGCCTGCAAGAGCGTCTCGCCCAGTTCTTCCTGGGCTCCTTGCACTAGACGATCCCGGCTGTTTGCGGGTGGTCAATTCTTGACGCTTCCCCTGTCACGGTGACACCTGCACCAGGTCGACGGCGCCAGGTCGCCACCGCAACTCGCCGATTCTCCGGGTGTTTGTCTTCGCGGCGGCGGCGGTGCGTGTGGCACAACGGTTGCGTGGGCAACGCGCGGCGGACAGCGCGCACAACCGGGGCTGGTCTCGCACGTGGTCGGAGGTGGCATGACGCCGGAATTCAGGTCGCTGAAGATCGAGGACATCAAGGAGCTGCAGGAGCTGGTCGTCGATTCGGTCGCCTCCATCGAGCCGGGGCTGCGGCTGCTCGACAAGCAGGCCACCCTGGGGGGCAGCACCATCGACCTCGTCACGGTCGATGCCGAGGAGGTCCTGACCCTGATCGTCGTGGGCTTCGAAGCCGACGACGAGATGATGCTGAGGGCGCTGGAGGCCTATTCCTGGTGCCTGGAGTCCCCCGAGGAGCTCAGCCAGCTCTACCCCGACGAGCACTGGTCCACGCAGTCGCCGCGGGTCGTCTTCATCACCGAGCGCATCCCGCTGGCCTTTCTGCGCAAGATCCGCCACCTCCGCTTCCACCGTGTCGACTGTCTCGAGTTTCGCTTCGGCCTGCAGTTCTCCCACGTGGGGGAGCTGCGGGAGGCCGAGGCGGTGGTCGAGCCACCACCGCCACCGCCGCCCCCGGCCGTCGCCCCGGTCGCGCCGCCGCCGGTCGTCGCCCAACCCGTCGCGCCTGCCCCCGCGGCGCCCGCTCCGGCTGCCGGCCGGTCGCAAGCGCGCGCCGAGGCGCCGTCGCGGGCTGCTCATCGGCCGCGCGCCGAGGCGTCACGCCGGGAGGAGCCGGCGCCCCCGCCCCCGCCGCCGCTGCCGGCGGTGCCCATCGAGGAGTCGCGGGGCGCGGCCTCGCGTGCCAGCGTGGTGAGCGAGGAGATGGTGCGCACGGTACGCGAGTACCTGCAGCGCGAGTTCCCCACCGCCGTCATCTACGACTTCTACGCCCACGACCGGGGCGTGCAGATGTTCCACCTGCAAGACAGTCATGGGGCGGTGATCCACTCCGCCATCGTCACCGAGGAGGTGCTCGGCGAGGGCGGTGAGGCCCAGCTGCAAAACCTGCTCGAGAAGCACAAGCTGGCCCGGGTGCTCCGGCAGGCCGGCTCGGCCGCGGTCTCGGTGGCGAAGACCGGGCTGAAGATCGAGCGACGGTGAGCGTCGGACGGGGGATCGGGCGGGTGTGGCTGACGGCGGCGGGGCTGCTGGTGGCTACGGCCACGGCCGCGCTGGCCGGGTCGCCCACCGAGCAGGTGCGGCAGTACACCGACCACGTGCAGCGCATCCTCCACGACACCTCGCTGCCGCAAGCGGACAAGCGCGCCGCCGTCAGCAAGATCGCGCACGAGGTGTTCGACCTGACCGAGACGGCCAGGCGGGCGCTGGGCCGTCACTGGCAGGGCCGAACGCCGGCCCAGCAGGCGGAGTTCGTCCAGCTCTTCGCCGACCTGTTGGAGCGGACGTACGTGGCCAAGGTCGACTACTACGGCGGCGAGCAGGTGCACTTCACGGCAGAGACGGTCGACGGGGACTACGCGGTCGTCCGCGGCAAGGTCGTCACCCGGCAGCGCACGGAGATTCCCGTCGAGGCCCGCCTGCACCAGCGCGATGGCCGCTGGCTCATTTACGACGTCATCATCGAGAGTGTCAGCCTGGTGGGGAACTATCGCTCGCAATTCGACCGGATCATCCGGTCGGGCTCGTACGAGGAGCTGGTACGGCGGTTGAAAACCCGGCGTGACGAATTCGTGCCCGTCAAGGAGCGTCGGCCGACCCGCTCCTGAGCTTGCAGCCCCCGGCCCTCCTCCTTATAATCGGCGCGACGACCGGGCGCCGATCCACCCAGAAATTCCTTAGCCAGGCGAGGTCAGCCCATGCCGACAGCCAAGACGACCACGCGACGCGACGAACCCATCGAGGCCCTGCTCAAGGAGGGCCGTAAGTTTCCGCCGCCGAAGGAGTTCGCCAACCGCGCCGTCGTGTCGAGTCCGGCCATCTACAAGGAGGGCAGGGCCAATCCCGTCCGCTTCTGGGAAAAGCAGGCCCGCCAGCTGCGCTGGATGAAGCCGTGGAAGAAGGCGCTGGACTGGAAGCTGCCCTACGCCAAGTGGTTCGTCGGCGGCAGGCTCAACGTCTCCGACAATTGCCTGGACCGCCACGTGGAGGGGCCGCGGCGCAACAAGGCCGCCCTCATCTGGGAAGGGGAGCCCGGCGACAGTCGCGTGCTCACGTACTGGGACCTCTACCGCGAGGTCAACCAGTTCGCCGCCGCCCTCAAGCGGCACGGCGTCAAGAAGGGCGACGCCGTCACCATCTACATGCCGATGATCCCCGAGCTGCCCATCGCCATGCTGGCCTGCGCCCGGATCGGCGCCCCCCACAGCGTGGTGTTCGGCGGCTTCTCGCCGGAATCGCTCCGCGACCGGATCAACGACTGCAAGTCCAAGATCATCATCACCACCGACGGCGGCTACCGGCGCGGCGGCAAGGTGCCGCTCAAGAAGAACACCGACGACGCGCTCAAGGAATGCCCGTTCGTGACGACGGTCGTCGTGTACAAGCGGACCGGGCAGGAGATCGACTGGCAGCGCGACCGGGACGTCTGGTGGGACGACTTCGTCAAGGGCGCCGACGCCTACGTCAAGCCGGAGCCCATGGACGCCGAGGACATGCTGTACCTGCTCTACACCTCGGGCTCGACGGGCAGGCCCAAGGGCATCGTGCACACCACCGGCGGGTATCTCACGGGGATCACCGCCACCCACCGGATGATCTTCGACATCAAGGAGGAGGACGTCTTCTGGTGCACCGCCGACATCGGCTGGGTCACCGGTCACTCCTACATCGTGTACGGCCCGCTCGCCAACGGGACGACCGGGGTGATGTACGAGGGCACCCCGGATTACCCGGACAAGGACCGGTTCTGGCGGATCGTCGAGAAATACGGCATCACCATCCTGTACACGGCCCCGACGGCCATTCGCACCTTCGTCCGCTGGGGCGAGGAGTATCCCAAGCGCTGCAATCTGTCCTCCCTGCGCCTGCTGGGGACGGTGGGGGAGCCGATCAACCCCGAGGCCTGGGTGTGGTACTGGAAGGTGATCGGGGGCGGCCGCTGCCCCATCGTGGACACCTGGTGGCAGACGGAGACGGGTCAGATCCTGATCTCGCCGCTGCCGGGCATCACGATCTGCAAGCCGGGCTCGGCTACTCTCCCGTTCCCGGGCATCGACGCGGACGTGGTGAACGACAAGGGCGAGTCGGTGGACGCCGGCTACCTGGTCCTCAAGAAGCCGTGGCCGGCCATGTTGCGGGGCATCTACGGCGACCCCGAGCGGTACCACAAGCAGTACTGGAGCCAGATCCCTGGCATGTACTTCACCGGCGACGGGGCCAAGCGCGACAAGGACGGCTATTTCTGGCTCCTCGGCCGCATCGACGATGTCATGAACATCTCCGGCCACCGCGTGTCCACCATGGAGGTGGAATCCGCGCTCGTCGACCATCCATCGGTGGCCGAGGCGGCGGTGATCGGGCGGACCCACGAGATCAAGGGGCAGGCCATCGCCGCCTTCGTCACGATCAAGGTGGGGCGGACGGCGACGGAGGGTCTCAAGGCGGAGATCAAGGAGCACGTGGCCAAGAAGATCGGCGCGCTGGCCCGGCCCGACGACGTGATTTACGCCGCCGAGCTGCCCAAGACGCGCAGCGGCAAGATCATGCGCCGGCTGCTCCGCGACGTGGCCGAGGGGCGGGCCCTGGGCGACACGACCACCCTGGCCGACGCCAACGTGGTGGCCGAGCTCAAGCACAAGTACGAGGACAAAGAAGGCTAGCTCGGGGCAGGGCTGGACCGGCCGCTTGACGGCCCGTTCTCATTTCGATATTGTTCGAACTATGAATCTGAGTGTCCCGCCCCGGAGCCCCGCGGGCCGGCTGCCGCTGGCCCGACTGCAGGCCCGCGAGCAGCACGTCGAGGCCTTCAAGGCCCTGGCCCACCTGAGCCGGCTGCAGATCTTCTTCTTCCTGGTCCGGGCCGGCCGCGAGGTGGCGGCCGGGGAGATCCAGGCCGAGCTGGAGATCCCCGGGCCGACGCTCTCGCACCATCTCGACCTGCTCCGCCGCGCCGGCCTCGTCGTGAGCCGGCGGCAGGAGCGCTTCGTCTACTACTCGGTACGCTCGGAGACGGTGAGCGAGCTGGTGCGCCTGCTCACCGCTTGTTGCTAATCCCAGGAGGCTGACATGGCTGAAGACATCCGGGCCACGGTGAAAGACAAGTATGGTAAGGCCGCGCTCCGCGTGAGCCAGAGCGCGGAGGGTTGTTGCAGCAGCGTCGGGTCGGCCTGCGATCCCATCACCGCCGATCTCTACCAGGCCGACGAGACCGCCGGGCTGCCTGCGGAAGCCGTGCAGGCCTCCCTGGGCTGTGGCAATCCGACCGCGCTGGCCCACCTGGCGGCCGGCGAAACCGTGCTCGACCTGGGCTCGGGCGGTGGCATCGACGTGCTGCTGTCCGCCCGGCGGGTGGGCTCGACGGGCAAAGCCTACGGCCTCGACATGACCGACGAGATGCTCGCTTTGGCCCGGGACAACGCCGCCCGGGCCGGCGTCGACAACGTGGAGTTCCTCAAGGGTCACATCGAGGAGATCCCGCTGCCCGACGGCGCCGTCGACGTGGTCATCTCCAACTGCGTGATCAACCTCTCACCCGACAAGGACCGCGTCCTGGCCGAGGCGTTCCGGGTCCTCAAGCCGGGCGGGCGCTTCGCCGTGTCCGACGTGGTGGTGCGCGGCCCGGTGCCCGAGGAGATCCGCCGCAGCGTGGAGCTGTGGATCGGGTGCATCGCCGGCGCCCTGGACGAGGGCGAGTATCGCGCCAAGCTGGCCCGCGCGGGCTTCGTGGACGTCGACGTGGAGCCCACCCGGATCTACCGCGCGTCGGACGCGGGCGAGGCCTTGGCGGCGGCCGGCCTCGACGCCGATGCGATCGCGCCGCTGGTGGACGGCCGCTTCATGAGCGCCTTCGTCCGCGCCCGCAAGCCCGCGACCGCTGGAGACGCGGTGCCCATCACGCCCCGGATACACGTGCACATGCACGTGTCGGACCTGGCCAAGAGTCGGGCATTCTACGAGCGCTTCTTCGGGACCGCCCCGGTCAAGGTCAAGCCGGGCTACGTCAAGTTCCTGCCCCCCTGGGGGCCGCTCAACCTGGCCATGTCCCAGGGAGCGCGCGCCGAGGGCGGGCACGTCGACCACATGGGTGTGCAGCTCGGCTCCCGCGACGCCGTCGTCCGCGAGCTGGCGCGCGTCAAGGCCGCCGGGCTGCCGGTGCGCGAGGAGCACGGCGTCGATTGCTGCCACGCCAACCAGGACAAGTTCTGGGTGGAGGACCCCGACGGCGTGCAGTGGGAGGTCTACGTCCTCAATCACGACCTGGAGGACGAATCCCCCGCCGTCGGCTGCCGGCCGCAGGGGCTCAGGGTGGTGCCGTCGGGCTCGTGCTGCGGCCCCGCGACGCCGTGAGCCTGAGCCCCGGACAGGCGGGCGCGGCCACGGCGACGATCCCCGTCGAGATCATCAGCTGGGTCACCAGGTTCTCCGGCGGCGACGGGACGGGCCGGCAGGAGTTCCTGGAGCCGCTCACGGCCGGCGCCACGGTGCGGTCCGTGCTCGAGACGCTCTCGGCGCGCTTCCCCGAGCTGCGGGCCGCGCTCTGGCACGGCGACGCCATCGGCGAGCACATCGAGGTCCTCGTGAACGACGCCGTGCTGGGGGTCACGCATACGCTCGATTCGGCGGTCCACCCCGGCGATCGCATCACGCTGCTCGGCCAGTACATGGGGGGCTGAGCCGGCGCGATGGCCACTTATCAGATCATCGCCTGGCGCGGCATCCCCGCCAGCGTGGAATCGCGGGACGGCGTGGAGAGCGTGACCCGCCAGCTCTCGGAGCGCTTCCACATGCTGATCGACTCGGCGGCGATGCAGCTGGGGCTGGACGAGTCCGAGGCCTACATCGAGCAGTGGGCGCGCAGCGCACCCGTGGAGCGACCGGGCAACGCCGCCGAGGTTGCCGACGGCGTCGTGGCCGAGCTGGAGCAGCGGTTTCCGGAGTTCATCGGCCAGGCCTTCCGGCGGCCCTGAGCGTTGGACGCCTGGCTGGCGATTCTTTGCGCCTCGCGCGCGTTCAACATGCTCGTCTTCCAGACCTACGCCGCCGCGCTGCCGGTGGTGTGGACGGCGTGGGGGATGAGCGCGGTGCAGGCCGGCTCGATCTCGACGGGCTTTCAAGCCGGCTACGCGGTCTCGCTGCTCGGCTTCTCCGCGCTGGCCGACCGGATCGGGGCCCGGCGCGTGTTCCTCTGGTCGGGCGTGTTGAGCGCGGTGGCGGCGCTGGGGTTCGCCTTGTTCGCGCGCTCGTACGCCTCGGGACTCCTCCTCTACACGCTGGTGGGGCTGTCCCAGGGCGGCACCTACACGACGGCCATCATGCTGATCGCCGACCGCTACCCGCCGGCAAGACGGGGGGGCGCCGTCGGCTGGCTGCTGGCCTTCTCGTCGCTCGGCTATGCCATGTCGCTGCTCGTGTCCGGTCTGGCGTTGCGCCTGGGCGGGTATCCCCTCGCATTCGTCCTGACCGGGGTCGGGCCCGCCATCGGCATCGCCATGGCGTGGGTGCCCCTGCGCGTCACTCCCGACCGAGTCCACGCCCGCGCCGCCGGGCGCCGTTTCGGCGGTGAGGTGCTCCGCAATCGGTCCGCCATGCGGTTGATTCTGGGGTACACGTTCCATTCCTGGGAGCTCCTCGGCATGTGGGCGTGGACGCCGGCGTTCGTGGCCGCGGCGATGGGCGCCGCCGGGGCCACCGTGCTGCGCGCCGCTGAGCTCGGGGCCTTCATGTCGGCGGCCTTCCACCTGACCGGCCTCGTGGCGTCGTTCTCCATGGGCCGCCTGTCCGACCGGCTGGGCCGCCGGGTCGTGCTGGTCGCCATGGCCGCCACCGCGACGGCGTGCTCCTTCACGTTCGGGTGGCTCATCGGCTGGCCGCTGGCGCTGATCTTCGCCGTGGGTGCCGTCTACGCGTTCACCGCGCTCGGGGACTCCCCGGTGCTGTCCACCGCGGTGACCGAGGCGGTGAGCCCGGCCTACCTCGGCTCCGCGCTGGCGCTGCGATCGCTGCTGGGCTTCGGGGCGGGGGCCATCGCGCCGCTGGCCTTCGGCGCCGTCCTCAAGGCGACGAACCCGGCGACAACGACGCCGATGCTCTGGGGCTGGGCCTTCGCCAGCCTGGGGCTCGGCGGGCTGGTGGCCACCATCTGCGCGTGGGGGCTGCCGCGCGAGCGCGGCGTTCTGGCGCGCGAGGTCACTTCATACAGTCGGGAAGCGCGATCGTGATCGCGCATCGAAGTCGTCCCGCGGCGCATCGTGGATCTCCTCCGCAGGGCGGTGATGCGGCAGGCTACCGCGGCGGCCGCCGCGCGGCAACTGGGGTGGCGGACCGAGCGTGATAGACTGGCTCCGCCGTGAGCCAGGCCATCTCAGCCAAGCTGATCGAGGACACGGCCCGCGAGCTGATGGCCCGCGCGGCGATCGACATTCCGCCCGACTACCGGGACGGCGTCCGCCAGGCCCGCGATCGCGAGACGGGCAAGCTCGCCCGGTTCGTGCTCACCGAGATGCTGGCCAACTGGGAGCTGGCCACGGCCGAGCGCCGGCCGATGTGCGCCGACACGGGGCTGCCCCGCTACTACGTCCGCGTGGGCAACGAGGCCGTGATCGAGGGCGGCATGGTGGCCCTGGAGCGGGTCCTGCGCCGGGCGACCGCCGAGGCGACCGCCACCATCCCGCTACGTCCCAACCGCGTGCATCCGCTCACCCGTGCCGACCACAACAACAACGTGGGCGTGCATGCGCCCGAGATCACCTACGCCTTCGAGCCAGGCTGGGACTTTGTCGACCTGACCACGGTGCACAAGGGCGGGCTCTTCGGGACGGACTACCGGATGCTCTTTCCTGCCGATGGCCTGGGTGGCATCAAGCGCTTCTTCCTCGACACGCTCGTGCAGTTCGGGCGGCGGGGCCTGGCCTGCCAGCCGGCCATCGTGGGCGTGGGCATCGGCGGGGCCAAGGACACGTGCATGCGGCTGGGCAAGGAAGCGGCGTGCCTGCGGGCGGTGGGCAGTCGCAATCCCGAGCCCGAGATCGCCGCGCTGGAAGACGAGCTCACCCGGCTGGGCAACTGGGTCGGGATCGGGGCCATGGGCTTCGCCGGCACCTCGCTGGTCGTGGCCACGCACGTCGAGGTCGCGTACACCCACACGGGCGGCATGCCGATCGCCATTCACGCCTTCTGCCTGTCGTCGCGCCGGGCCACCGCGCGCATCCACGGCGATGGCCGCGTCGAGTTCCGGACCGACCCGCAGTGGTTCACCGACTTCTACCGCCGCACCACGATCGACTGGCCATGACACAGCCACCCCGCACCTCGAACAGCCCACCCTCGGATCTCACCGAGCCCGCGGCCCCCGCGACAATAAACAATGTCGCCATGGACGAGGTGCGGTTGTCCACCCCGGTGGCCGACGCCGATCTCGACCGTCTCAAGCTCGGCGACGTCGTCTTTCTGGACGGGTTCGTCTACACGGCGCGCGAGGGCGTCTACCGGAAGGTCGTGGACGAGGGACGGGGGCTGCCGGACGGCGTCCGCCAGCTCACCAACGTGAACTTCCACTGCTCGCCGGCCGCGACGCGACGGCCGGACGGCCGCTATTCCGTGGAGGCGGTCACGGCCACCGCCTCCTTCCGCTTCGGCCGCTCGATGCCCCGGTGGTTCGAGCAGTCGGGAGCCAAGGTCATCGTCGGCAAGGCCGGGCTCAGCGAGCTGGCCTACCGCGAGTGGTTCGTGCCGCACGGGGCGGTCTACCTCACCACCGTCGGGTACGGGCTGGGGGCGGCCTACGGCAAGTGCATCAAGGGCGTGCGCGAGGTGCACTGGCTGCGGGAGCTCGGCATCGCCCAGGCCCTGTGGGTGCTGGAGGTCGAACGGTTGGGACCCTTCCTGGTGGAAGGCGATCGGGCCGGCCGGAGCCTCTTCGCGCTCGCCAACCAGGAGATCAATCATCGTCTGCACGAGGTGTACCGGGGGCTGCCGCGGTACTCGATGAGCCGCTTCGGCGAGGCCACCCCCGAGCAGGAGATCGTCTGAACGGGAGGACAACGCCATGACACACGCGAGTGTCGCCCGCTTGAAGCCCGTCGAGGAGCCAGGACTGATCCTCCAGGTGTTCTATGCCATCGGTCGCAAGCTGTTCGGCCAGGTTCCGACGCCGGAAAAGATCATGGCTCACCGGCCCGCGCTGTTGCTCGGCATCGGCGGCTTCTACGGCGCGATCGAGTGGTTCGGCACCCTCGACGGGCGCCTGCGCGCGCTGCTCCAGCTGCACGTCGCCCGTCTCTCTCGGACGCCGTACTGAATGGACATCCGCCACGCCGTGGGCGTGGAGGCGGGGGTCCCCGAGGCGACGCTGGCCGCGCTCGATGACTACCCGACGAGCCCGCTCTTCACGGAGCGGGAACGGGCCGCCCTCGAGCTCTGCGAACGGATGACCCGCGACGACCTGGAGGTCTCCGACGCCTGCTTCGCCCGGCTCCGCGAGCACTTCTCGGAGCCGGAGGTGCTGGACGTGGTTGCCGCGGTGGGCTATCAGATCTTCGCCAGCAAGCTCGCCAAGGCCCTCGCGCTCGCGCCGCAGGGCTTCACGGCTGCGGCGCAGAAGGTCGTGTAACGGCCCCGGCGCAGAGTTCACACGGCTGTGACAACCCGGTGGCCGCGCCGGGGCACTGTGGGCCCACGATGCCCTCGCGCCGGTGGATCGGTCTCGCGCTGCTGCTGGGGATCGGGCTGGGTGGAATCGCGCCCGTCGGCGCCGACACTCTGACGCTCGGGAGTCCCGCGCCCGACATCGCCGGCGGGCCGTGGATCAACAGCGCGCCGCTCACCCTGGCCGGCCTGCGTGGCCGGGTGGTGCTCGTCGAGTTCTGGACGTACGGCTGAATCAACTGCAAGCGGGTGGTCCCGCAGTTGCGGGGCTGGCACGATCGATACCGCGCGGGCGGGTTCACCATCGTGGGCGTGCACTCCCCGGAATTTTTCTGGGAGCGCCGGTATGAGCGCGTGCTCGCGGCCAGCCGCGAGCTCTCGATCCTCTATCCGGTCGTGCAGGACAACGACCACGCCCTCTGGCGGCGCTGGGGCGTGTGGGCGTGGCCGACGACCTTTCTGGTCGACCGCCGCGGGATCGTTCGCTACCGGCACATCGGGGAGGGGGCGGTCGAGGAGACCGAAGCCATGATCCGCCGGCTGCTGGCCGAGCCGGGCTGAGGTGGCGGCGCCCCTTCCGCGCTCGGCCCTGCTCGCGCTGGCGGCCGTCGTCGTTCCCGCCGCGATCGTCGCCGGGCTGGGCTATCTCTCGCTTCGCCAGTGGCAGACCTCGGCCGAGCTCCTGTTCCGCGAGCAGGCCCGGGACATGGCCTCCATGGCCGTCGACAAGATCGAGATGGTCGTCCGGCAGGCCGATGACGAGATTCTCTCCCGTGTGGAGCACGCGCTGGGAGCCCCCGACCGCCGCCAGGCGCTCGATCGGCTCCGGGCCGAGACCCCGCTGCTCCAGAGCCTCGTGCTCCTCGACCGCGCCGGCCGCGCGCTCTACCCCTCGGGGCCCGGCGAGGACGAGGCGCTGGCGCGCGCGGTGCCGGCGGCGGTCGTTCAGGGGCTGTGGGAGCGCGGCGGCCGCCGGCACTTCGTGACCGACGAGCAGCCGGGGCTCGCCGCGATCCTCCGCGGCCCCGCGGGCGCGCCAGTGCTGGCCGCCTTCACCCGACGCCCGGATGCGTTGCATGCTGTCTTCGACAGCACCATCAAGCCGCTGGAGGCGCTGACGATCTGCGCCATCGTGGACGAGCGAGGCCGGACGATCTACAGCAAGGAGCCGCTCGAGCACGCCGAGCTCATCGCCGCCGTCCCCTTCCGCGAGGGCTTCCCTCGCTGGCGCATCGCCCTCTACCAGCCCGAGGGGCCCTCGCCCCGCCAGGCCGTGCAGCGCCAGGTGGCCATCTTCACCGCGGCTTTCGGCGTCCTGTTCCTGGTCGTGGTGGCCGGCCTGGTGGCCACCTACCGGCTGGTGCGGCGGGAGACGGAGATGGCGCGCCTCAAGGCCGACTTCGTGGCCAACGTCTCTCACGATCTCAAGACGCCGCTCTCGGTGATCCGGATGTTCGGCGAGACCCTGGAAATGGGCCGCCTGCCCGACGAGGCGGCGCGCCAGGAGTACTACCATGTGATCACCCGAGAGACCGAGCGGCTCACGCGCCTGATCGACAACGTCCTGGACTTCTCGCGGATCGAGAGCGGCCGGCGCACCTATGTGCCCGTGCCCACCGCCGTGGAGCCCCTCGTGCGGGAGAGCGTGGAGGGCTTCAGCGTGCCCCTGGCCCAGCAGGGGTTCAAGGTCGAAGTGCAGGTGGCGCCGGACCTCCCCGAGGTGCCTCTGGACGCCGACGCCGTCGCGCAGGCGCTGGCCAATCTGGTCGACAATGCCATCAAGTACTCGGCGGAGCGGAAATCGCTACGCGTCGAGGCCCGGGCGGCTGAGGGACATCTGGTGCTGGAGGTGGCCGACGAGGGGATCGGCATCCCGCGCGAGGAGCAGTCGCGGATCTTCGACAAGTTCTACCGGGTGGGCCGCAGCGAGACGCAGGGCCGGCGCGGCAGCGGCGTGGGGCTGGCCCTGGTCCGGCACGTCGCCGAAGCCCATGGCGGGCGCGTGACGGTGGAAAGCCGCCCCGGCGAGGGTAGCCGGTTCACCCTGTGGTTCCCGCTCGCCTGACGCGGTGAGGCCACGGCCGGCGAATCTCTGTTCCGGGTCCATGCGTCTAAGAGCGTGATGAATACCAAGGCCGTCTCTGTCCTGGCTGACTCGATCCTGTACCTCCTGTCCCTGCTGCGGGCGCGGTCGCGCAAGATCGACCGCTACATCGACTACTTCGGCGAGCGTCGAGCCGCCGGCCCGCCCGGCCGTCACGACTGGGTGCGGTCCCGCGTCTCGCCCGGACGGTCGGCCTCACCGGCGGCGTGATCGGCACCCGGCCCTCAGGGACGGCTGCCCATTCGCCGGCCGCGGACGATACCGCCGGCCGGCCGCCGGCTGACCGCCACACCGCCGGCGTACAATAGGAGCGGTGCCGACGCCGCTACCCGCCCAGCCTGGCCACCACGCCGGGCCCGTCCCGGACGCCGAGCGCTACCGCGCGCTGCTCGAGATCAACAACGCGATCATCTCCAACCTGACCCGGGACGCGCTCTTCAACGCCGTCGCTCAGGCGCTCCGGGACGTCGTGCCGTTCGACCGCACCGCGATCTTCCTCCACGATCCCCGGCGGAACGTCCTGCGGTTGTTCGTTCTCGAATCGTCCCTGTCCTCGAGCTACTTCGTGGTGGGCCTGGAGATGGGCGCCGGAGAAACCCACGTGGGCCGAGCCTTTCAGGAGCAGCGGCCGCTGCTCCGGCGCGACCTCGAGAAGGAACGCCAGTACGCGATGGAGGAGCACGCGCTGGCCGACGGCGTGCGCTCCTACGTCATCGTCCCCCTCGTGGCGCGGGGGCGCAGCCTGGGCGTCCTGGCCGTGGCCAGCACGCGGCTCAACCAGTACTCCGAGGCCGACGTGGAGTTCCTTCAGGAAGTCGCCAATCAGATCGCCCTGGCCGTCGCCAACATGAAAGCCTACGAGGACATCGCCGAGCTCAGTCACGCCATGCAGCAGGAAGTGGCCCGACGGACCCAGGCCGAAGAGGTGCTCCGGGCGATCGTCGAAGGGACGGCGCCGGTGACGGGAAGCGATTTCTTCTACTCTCTCGTACGTCACCTCGCGCTTGCCCTGGGCGTCCGCTACGCATTCATCACCGAGTGCCGGGAGGACCAGCAAAGCCGGGTGCGGACGCTGGCCTTCTGGAAGGGAGACGGCTTCGGCGAGAACTTCGAGTATGACGTCGCCATGACGCCCTGTCTGAGCGTCGTCGAGGGGACCGCGCGCTACTACTGCGCGGAGCTGCAACGCCTGTTTCCCGACGACACGATCCTGGTCGAGCTGGAGGCCGAGAGCTTCCTGGGCATTCCCATGACGGCGGCGTCGGGTCAGGTGATCGGCCACCTGGCCGTCATGGACGACAAACCGATGGACGATCCGCCCGGCGGCCTGTCGGTGCTGAAGGTCTTCGCTTCCCGGGCCGCCGCCGAGCTCGAGCGCGTCAAGGCGGAGCGGTCACTCAAGACCGCCCTGGCCGAGGTGGAGACGCTGAGGAATCGGCTCCACGCCGAGAATGTCTATCTTCAAGAAGAGATCCGGGGGGAGCACAATTTCGTCGAGATGGTCGGGTCGAGCCCGGCCCTGCTCGGGGTCCTCCGCAAGATCGAGCAGGTGGCCCGCACCGACTCCACGGTGCTGATCTCCGGGGAGACAGGCACTGGCAAAGAGCTCGTGGCCCGGGCCGTCCACGATCGCAGTGCCCGTCGCCACCGCCCCCTCGTCAAGGTCGATTGCAGCGCCATCTCGGCTGGGCTGTTGGAGAGCGAGCTGTTCGGCCACGCCAAGGGAGCGTTCACCGGCGCCATCGAGCGGCGGGTCGGTCGCTTCGAGGTGGCCGACGGTGGGACGATCTTCCTCGACGAGATCGGGGAGCTGCCGCCGGAGGCGCAGGTCAAGCTGCTCCGCGTGCTGCAGGAGCAGGAGTTCGAGCCGGTGGGCAGTAACCGGACGGTGCGCGTCGAGGTTCGGGTCATCGCGGCCACCAACCGTAACCTGGACGAGGCCGTCCGGGCCGGACGCTTCCGGGCCGACCTCTTCTACCGGCTCAACGTCTTCCCCATCGAGCTACCGCCGCTCCGCGATCGCCGGTCTGACATCCCTCAGCTCGTGACGTTCTTCCTCGGCCGGTTCTCGGCGCGGTTCGGCAAGCGCGTCGAGACGGCGTCCGGCGACACCATGGAGCGCCTGCTCCGGTATTCGTGGCCGGGCAACATCCGCGAGCTCCAGAATGTCGTCGAGCGCGCGGTTATCCTGGCCCCGGGCCAAGTCCTCGAGCTCGACCCCGACCTGGCGCCGGTGTCCTCGCGGACGGCGGAGTCGCCGCCGGTCCGCTGGCCGAGCCCGGACCCGGCGACGGCGGGCCCCCTGCCGTCGCTGGAGGAGGTGGAGCGCGAGCACATCCTCGCGGCGCTGAGCAAGACGGGCGGGGTCATCGAGGGCTCGAAGGGGGCCGCGCAGATCCTCAAGCTCCACCCGAATACGCTGAGGAGCCGCATGAAGAAGCTCGGACTCAAGCGTTCACGCCACGACCAGTCGTAGTCAGCCCCGCTCCCTCGTAGATCCCCGCCACGTTCCGTCGTGGGAACAGTCCGGCGCCCAGCCGTAGCGCGCCACGATTGTCCTGAAATCCCAAGCGGTTCCTCGTCTCCGCCCGAGCGGATTCTGGCCCGGCACGTCCCTTGCCCCGGGACCTGGCCGATGCTGAGGATCGCGCGGACCGAGAAGCCGGGAGCGGGTTGCGTTCTTCGTCTCGAAGGCCGTGTCATCGGCCCCTGGGTGGAAGAGCTCCGCCGCTCCTGCGAGGAGGCCCTGGCCACGTCGACCTCCGTGGCCCTGGATCTCTCGGGAGTGTCGTTCGTCGACCGCCCTGGGGTCCCGCTGCTCCGGTGTCTCCGCGACCGTGGCGTGGCGCTGGTGAACTGCTCCGGGTTCGTGTCGGCGCTGCTGAAGGGCTAGGCCGTGACGTTCGAGGCCAAGGACGGGAGGTGGCCGTGACTGAAATCCACGCTGAGGGGAGCCTGGTGCAGCGCCTCCAGGCTGGCGACGCCGAGGCGCTGGAGATGCTCATGGAACGCTACTCGGCCCGGGTCTATCGCCTGGCCTACTCCATCACCCGCAACGCCGGCGACGCCGAGGAGGTGGTCCAGGACGTCTTCCTGAGCGTGTTCCGCAAGGTGCGGGGGTTCGAAGGACGTGCCGCCGTGGCCACCTGGCTCTACCGGGTCACCGCCAACGCGGCGCTCAACAAGCGGCGCGGCAAGCGCCTGGAGGTGGAGAACTCGCTCGACCAGTGGCTGCCCACCTACAGGGCCGACGGCCATCGGGAGGGGAACCGTCCGTTCCTCGTGGTCGACTGGTCCCAGGACCCGGAGCGCGCGCTCCTCGAGGGTGAGACCCGCGCCGAGCTCGAGCGGGCCCTCGACGCCCTGCCTCCGCGTTATCGCGCCGTGCTGGTGCTGCGGGACGTCGAAGGCCTCTCCTCGGAGGAGACGGCCGCGGTCCTTGCCGAATCGGTGTCCGCGGTCAAGTCGTGCCTGCACCGCGCCCGCATGGTCCTGCGTGAGCGCCTGACGCGCCGTCTAGCCCCTGAGCTGGAGAGTCAGTGGGCCGGAAGCTGAAGCGCGTGACCGTCGGGGTCTTCGAGCGCGGGCGACTAAGTCAGCGGGCCCGCAGCTGAAGGGCGTGACCGTCGGGGTCGCGCAGGACGAATCCCTCCCGGAACCCCAGCCGCGTGTCGGTCGTCGCCACGACGCCCGGCGAGACGAACGTGAGCCGGCCGGCCCCCAGCGCGCGGGCGGTCGCCGGCACGTTGCGGACGGCCAGCAGTGTCTGCCAGTGCACCAGGTCGTTCGCGCTGACGTCAGGCGGCGTGGCCCTCCCGTCGCGGGGCGTCAGGTACTCGAGCAGCTCGATGCCGGGGCCCGCCGCGGCCCGCACCGTGGTGATGCGGAGCCGGGCGCCCGCCACGTTGTTGAGTCGCTCCTGCTCCGGACCCCAATTCTCGCTCCCGCCCACCACCGTCATGCCCAGGGCGTCGCGATAGAGCTCGAGGCTCGCCTGCGTGTCGCCGACGACGATGGCCGTATGGTCGATCCCCAGGAAGATGCGATCGCCCGGCCGCTGCCAGCGTGGATCGCCCTTGTCCGGCGGGAACTCCAGGATTTCCAGCGGGTGGCCGTCGGGATCGGCGAAGTAGAAGGCCCGGATGCCGCCGGCGTTGGGATTCCAGTCGGGCAGCCGTTGCGGGGCGGAGGAGAGGTGCCGGACCCGGTGGCGGCGCAGCCAGAGATAGGCCTGGTCCATGTCCGAGACGATGATGGCGATGTGCTGGAACCAGCGATCGTTGCTCCGGGAGTCCGACGGAATCGGACGGCCCCGCGGGGTGACCGGTTCACTGAGCTCGATGACCTCCTCGCCCAGGCGCATGCGGACGACCCTGATCCGGAGGCCCCCGACGCCGTGCAGGCGCTCGACCGCGTCGCCCGCCAGCTCGACGTCGGACAGCTTCTCGAAGAACAGAACGCGGGAGTAGAACTCGACGGCGCGCTCCATATCGCTCACGGTGATTCCGATGGCCTCCACCGCCTGGGCCAGCGGCGCGGCCGCCGGGGTCGCCGGCGGCGGGGGCATCAGCAGGGCGAGAGCGAGGACCAGGGTCAGGAACATGGTGGCGATCTTGCGCTTGGGCATAGGGGCCTCTCCTAGCGTCCCGGCGCCGCCGCCATGTAGCCGCAGCGGAAGATGCAGCGGCGGGCGTTGTCGTGGTGGAGCTTGGCGCACTTCACCGGCCGGCGGGCCCGGCGGTAGAGCTCTG
The DNA here is from genome assembly GCA_035709005.1 of Candidatus Methylomirabilota bacterium. Taxonomy (NCBI): domain Bacteria; phylum Methylomirabilota (SeqCode); species Candidatus Methylomirabilota bacterium. Next base: position 26,560 of record DASTFB010000001.1, read on the forward strand.
CAGCGAGGAGCATGCCGAACAGCGGCGCCGTCAGGTAGATCCAGAACGCCGTCCACACGCTCGCAGGGAGCGCCGAGGCGAACGAGCGGGCGGGGTTCATGCTCATGCCCGACAGCGGTGCCTCCAGGGTGATGTAGGTCGTCACCAGGACGCCGGCGAAGAGCCCGGTGAACCGGCTCAGACGCGGCGTGTTAGAGACGGTGAGCACCACGAGCATGAGGCCGCACGAGATCGCCACCTCGGCAGCGAAGGCCACGCCCCTCCCCCACATCCCCGGCACGGTGACGGCGAAGTTGACGGAGCGATCGGCAATGAGCCCGCGGGCGAGGGCCGCGGCCAGGACCACGCCGGCTACGCCGCCCATGAACTGGGCGCCGACGTAGAATAGGGCGTCCCAGCCGGTGACGCGGCCCAGGCGCAGGAAGGTGAGCGTCACCGCCGGGTTGAAATGCGCTCCCGACTGCTGCCCCCAGGGCGAATAGATCAAGCCGACCGCGGTGAGGCCCATCGCCAACCCCATGAGGCCGCGCCGGAGCAGGGGATCGGGCAAGGCCTGGGGCGCCAGGGAAGCGGGGTGGAAGAGCAGCACGGAGAAGAAGCAGGCCGACATCATGAAGAGGCCGAGGCCGGCCGCCTCGATCACGTACTCGGGCCAGTGACGGGTCAACGTCTCACGCACGGCGGAGCCGCCGCGGGCAGCGGGAGAGCCGGAGCCGCGTCTGGTCGTTCATCGCTACCGCTTAGAACCGGTTGGCCCGCGCCCGGATGCGCCCGGGCCAGGCCGCGAACCCCCCCGGGCGGTGGGGGTGTCTAACCGTCCATCAGACTGGTCCGGGGAGGCTGACACCATGGCCACACGCTACGACGTGGCGATCATCGGGACCGGCGCCGGCGGCGGCACGCTGGCCTGGGCGTTGGCACCGACCGGCAAGCGGATCCTGATACTGGAACGGGGCGACTGGGTGCCGCGCGAGCTGGCCAACTGGAGCACGCGGGCCGTGAACGTCGAGGGCAAGTATCAGACGAAGGAGGTCTGGCACGACGCCGACGGCCAGCCGCTGCACCCGCACACCAACTATGGGGTCGGCGGCAACACGAAGTTCTACGGGGCGGCGCTGTTCCGCCTGCGCCGGGAGGATTTCGGGGAGCTGCGTCATCACGGGGGCATCTCGCCCGCCTGGCCGATCAGCTACGAGGACCTCGAGCCGTACTACACCCGGGCCGAGCAGCTCTACCACGTCCACGGCCAGCGCGGCGCCGACCCGACTGAGCCGCCGGCCAGCGCGCCGTATCCTCGCCCGCCGGTGAGCCACGAGCCGCGCATGAAGCAGCTCAGCGACGACTTCGAGCGCCTGGGCCTCAAGCCCTTCCCGGTACCGCTCGGCATCATGCTCGACGAGCAGAACCCCCGCGCCAGCCGGTGCATCCGCTGCGGAACGTGCGACGGGCACCCCTGCCTGGTCTCGGCCAAATCCGATGCCCAGGTGGTGGCGGTGGAGCCCGCGCTGGAGCATCCCAACGTGACCCTACTCACCGGCGCCTACGTGTCGCGGCTCGAGACCAGCCGGAGCGGCCACGAGGTGACGCAGATCGTCGTCGAGCGCAACGGGGCCCGGGAACTTTACTCGGCCGACGTCGTGGTCGTCTCCGGCGGCGCCATCAACTCGGCGGCGCTGCTGCTGCGCTCGGCCAGCGACAAGCATCCCCGCGGTCTGGGCAACGGCTCCGGCGTGGTGGGCCGACACTACATGGGGCACACCAACTCCGTGCTGATGGCGCTCTCCAAGTGCCCCAATCCGACGGTGTTCCAGAAGACCCTGGCCGTGAACGATTTCTACTTCGGCTCGCCGGACTGGGAGTACCCCCTGGGGCACATCTCCTTCGTGGGCAAGCTCGATGGCGACACCCTGAAGGCCGGCGCGCCCGCCATCGCCCCGGGCTGGACCCTGGAGCTGATGGCCACGCACTCGCTCGACTTCTGGCTGACCTCCGAAGACCTCCCGGACCCCGACAACCGGGTGACGCTCGACCGGCAGGGGAACATCGTGCTCGTCTACCGGCCTAACAACGAGGAAGGCCACCAGCGGCTGATCGCGGCACTGAAGTCCCTCATGCAGCGCCAGTCCAAGTGCATGGTCCACGGCCACGAGTGCCACCAGGGCCTGTTCGCCCGGAACCTGTTCATCGGCCAGCGCATCCCCCTGGCCGGCGTCGCCCACCAGAACGGCACCATCCGGTTCGGGCACGATCCGCGGATCTCGGCGCTCGACGTCAATTGCCGCGCCCACGAGGTGGCCAACCTCTACGTGGTGGACGCGAGCTTCTTCCCGTCCAGCGCCGCCGTGAACCCGGCCCTGACGATCATGGCCAACGCCCTCCGGGTCGGCGACCACCTGACAGAACGTCTGGGATGACCCCCGTGACGACGACCTTCGGGCGAGAGATCGCGGGGCACCTCGAGGCGGCCGAGCGTCGGGAGTGGCTGTGCACCAACGGCCTCGGCGGTTTCGCCGCGGGCACGGTGGCCGGCACGCTGACGCGCCGCTACCACGGTCTCCTGGTGGCCGCGCTCGATCCGCCCCTCGGCCGGACCTTGCTGGTGAGCAAGATCGAGGAGCAGATCGCCTACGACGGCCTGGAGGCGGCCCTGGGGACCAACCGGTGGACCGACGGCACGGTGGCCCCTCAGGGCTATCGGGCCATCGAGCGGTTCCATCTGGACGGCACCACGCCGGTCTGGACCTACGCCCTGGCCGACGCCCTCGTCGAGAAGCGCGTCTGGATGGACCCCGGAGCCAATACGACCTACGTGCGCTATGCCCTGCTCCGCGGGCGCGTCCCGGTCGGTCTGAACCTCGAGGTGCTCGTGAACTACCGCGATTATCACGGCTCGACCCACGGCGCCGACTGGCGGATGGACATCTCGCCCGCGCGGGACGGAATCCGGGTCATCGCCTACCCGGGGGCTCGCCCGCTGCTGATGCTGGCGGCCGGAGCTGAGGCCCGGCTGGCCCACACCTGGTACCGCGGCTTCCATCGGGTCGCGGAGCGCGAGCGGGGACTGGACGCCGAAGAGGACCACCTGCACGCGGGGACCTTCCTGGTCAGGCTCGGCGCGGATGAAGCGGTGACGCTGGTGCTGTCGGCCGAGGCCAATCCCTCGCTCGACGCTGCGGAGGCCTGGGAGCGGCGCCGGCGTCACGAAGCCGAGCTCTTGCGCCGCTGGCGGGGGTCCCTCGGCGCTGCCGCGGAAGCGGCCCCGGCGTGGATCGGTCGGCTCGTGCTGGCGGCCGACCAGTTCATCGTCAGCCGCCCGCTGGCCGAGGAGCCCGAGGGCCTCTCGATCATCGCCGGCTACCACTGGTTCGGCGACTGGGGACGGGACACGATGATCGCCCTGCCCGGGCTCGCGCTGGCCACCGGCCGGCCCGAGGTCGCCGCCCGGATCCTCCGGACGTTCGCCCGGTTCGTCGACCGCGGGATGCTGCCCAATCGATTTCCCGATCAGGGCGAGATGCCCGAGTACAACACGGTCGACGCGACCCTCTGGTACTTCGACGCGATCCGCGCCTACCACGCGGCCACCGGAGACGACGGGCTGCTCAAGGAGCTCTTCCCCGTGCTGGAGTCGATCGTGCACTGGCATCGCGAGGGCACCCGCTACGGCATCGGCGTGGACCCGGCCGACGGCCTCCTCCGCTCCGGCGAGCCCGGTGTGCAGCTCACCTGGATGGACGCGAAGGTGGGAGACTGGGTGGTGACGCCGCGCGCGGGCAAGGCCGTCGAGATCAACGCCCTCTGGTTCAACGCGCTCGCGACGATGGAAGCCTTCGCCCGCCGCCTGCGCCAGCCGGCCACGCCCTGGACGGCGCTGGCCGCGAGGGTACGGAGCTCGTTCGAGCGCTTCTGGAACGAGGGGGCGGGCTACTGCTACGACGTGATCGACGGCGCCGCCGGCCACGACGGCTCGCTGCGCCCGAACCAGCTCTTCGCGGTGGCCCTGCCCCAGAGCCCGCTCAGCGCCGAGCGACAGCGGCGGGTCGTGGACGTCTGCGCCCGCGAACTGTTGACCTCGTACGGGTTACGCAGCCTCGCCCCCGGCCATCCCGATTATCACGGCCACTACGGGGGCGGTCCTCACGAGCGGGACGGCGCCTACCATCAGGGGACGGTGTGGGCGTGGCTCCTCGGGCCCTTCGCCCTCGCCCATTACAAGGTCTACGGCGATCGCGCCCGGGCGCGCAGCTTCCTCGCCCCCCTGGCCCATCACCTCGACGATCACGGGCTGGGGTCCATCGCCGAGATCTTCGACGGCGATCCTCCGTTCGTGCCCCGGGGGTGCGTGGCCCAGGCGTGGTCGGTGGCCGAAACGCTGCGCGCCTGGCAGGCGCTCGGCACGGAGCAGAAGGCATGAGCCAGCCTACGCGGATCATCATTCTGGGCGGTGGCTTCGGGGGCGTCTATGCGGCTCTGGAGCTGGAGAAGCTCGTCGGCCGCGATCCGAACGTCGAGATCCACCTCGTCAGCCGCGAGAACTACCTCGTGTTCCAGCCCATGCTGCCCGAGGTCATCTCCGGGAGCATCGGGATTCTCGACACCATCACGCCGATCCGGCGGCTCTGCCCGCGCACCACCCTCTACACCAGGGCGGTCGAGCGGATCGATCTCGACCGGCGGCGGGTGACGGCGGCGGCCGGCTTCGGCTCGGGCCAATTTCACCTCGAGTACGACCATCTCGTCATCGCGCTCGGGAACGTGACGAGCTTCAGTGGCCAGCCCGGCCTCATGGAGCACGCGCTGCCGTTCAAGTATCTCGGCGACGCGCTGGCCCTGCGCAACCGCCTCATCCATGTCCTCGAGGAAGCGGACATCGAGCGCGACCCCGACATGCGGCGGCGCCTGCTGACGTTCGTCGTGGCCGGCGGGGGCTTCTCGGGCGTGGAGGCGGTGGCGGAGCTGAACGACTTCGTGCGGGCGGTGGCGCGGAGCTTCCGCACCATCCGCGTCGAGGACCTCCGGGTGATCCTGCTCCACGCCGGGCCGCTCATCCTGCCCGAGCTGCCTGCCAGCCTGGCCGAGTTCGCCCAGCGCCTGCTGATCGAGCGCGGCGTGGAGATCCGGCTCAACACCCGTCTGCACGGCGCCACCGCCGACGCCGCGCTGCTCGATGGCGGCGAGTGCATCCCGACCCGGACCCTGGTCAGCACGGTTCCCGCGGGGCCAAATCCCGTCGTCGCCGCCCTGCCCGTCCCCAAGGAGAAGGGGCGGATCGTGGTGGGTCCAGATCTGGAATTGGCCGGCCATCCGGGGGTGTGGGCCGTGGGCGACTGCGCCTGGATCAGGGACGCCAAGACGGGCGAGCCCTGCCCGCCCACGGCCCAGCACGCCATCCGCGAGGCCCGCTGCGTCGCCCGGAACGTGGTCGCCACGCTCCGGAGCACGCCGCGGCAGGCGTTCGCCTTCAAGGCCCTCGGCAAGATGGGCGCGCTCGGTCACCACTCGGCGGTCGCCGAGGTCTTCGGCGTCAAGCTCTCGGGCTTCGTGGCCTGGTGGCTGTGGCGGACCATCTATCTGATGAAGCTCCCGGGGCTGGATCGCAAGATCCGGGTGGCCGCCGACTGGACCCTCGACCTGTTCCTGCCGCCGGACATCGTGCAGCTCAAGACCGACCGCGCCTTCACCATCCAGCGCGAGCACTACGAGCCCGGGCAGACCGTGTTCCGGGAGGGTGACCGCGGCGACTGGCTCTACGTCGTGGTGAACGGCGAGGTCGAGATCGCCCAGCGGGCCGGAGACGGCGAGATGGTGCTGCGCCGGCTCGGCGCGGGCGACTGCTTCGGCGAGATCGCGCTGGTGCGGGAGGGGCCGCGCACGGCCACCGCGCGCTGCCTGAGCCGCGTGGACATCCTGGCGGTGGATCGTGAGGCCTTCCACGCCCTCTTCGCCAACTTGCCGCCGCTCCGGGGATTCTTCCAGCAGCTCATCACCGAGCGCCTGGGGGCCGACGTGCCGGAGCGGGTCGAGGCCAGGCGGTAGGACGGGAGCGCCTCCCCCCCCGGCGGTCTCACATTTGACACGACCGTGACATCCGACCGCCCGGGGCTTGCCTACAGTCCCCCCTGGCGTCGTGGACACGCTACCCGGGTGCGGAGTCCGGTGTCCAACGTCCGACGAGCCGTTCAAACATCTCTTCGCCGAAAGGAGCGCGGCATGAACAAGTCTCGCGCCCTCATCGCTTCTGCCGTCGCGGCCGCTTTCTCGATCGCCGTCACGGCGGGCGCCCAGGGTGGGCCCGCGCCGAAGCCGAAGTTCGAGCACGAGAAGTGCTACGGCATCGCCAAGGCCGGCAAGAACGACTGTGAAACGAGGAGCTCCTCGTGCGCCGGCACTTCCAGGCGGCCACCGAGGTCGGCGGCTCGATCCTGATCCTGCTCGGCCTGGCCACCCGCCTCGCCACCCTGCCGTTCTTCGGCATGATCCTGACCATCCAGCTGTTCGTCTTTCCGCACGCGTGGCCGGAGCACCTGACCTGGACGGCGATCCTGCTCGTGCTCGTCACTCGCGGGGCGGGGGCGGTCTCGCTCGATCGCCTGCTCGGTCACTGGGTCGACCGCCGCCATCAGGAGTCGGCGGGTCGGCCGGACCCGGTCTCCCGGAGGCCCGACGCGCGGCTCACCCGGCGAGGAGACGCTGGATGATTCGCTCGTCGACCTGGTCGACCGAGGTCAACCGGATGCACGTCAAGTCGTGGTCGGCGCCGGCCACGACCTTGCCGTAGAGATCCTGCGAGTCGTGGCCGAGGGCCGGGTAGGTCAGACGGAGCCGGACGTTGGTGAGCGGAGGCAGGGCGACGGCGAGGCGGGCCTGGAGCCGGCGCGGAGCCAGCCCGACGACCATCCCTGTCAGAACGTCCGGGGCGACGGTCTTGCCCTCGATGATCCAGCAGGCGAGCGGCAGGGCGACCGCGGCCAGCGGACGGGTCTCGTCGGCGGTCTCGGGCAGCCGGAGATCGAAGCGCCCGGCCAGCCCGCGCAGCTCGTAGAGGCGCAACGGCTCCGAGAGCCCCTTCACCTCGACCGACACCGGGGAGCTGACCTCGGCGATGTCCCGGATCCGCTCGTAGGTGGCCGCGCTCACGAAGACCTGGCCTCCAACCGTGGCTCCCTCGATCCGGGCCGCGGTGTTGACGGCGCTCCCCACCACCCCGTACTTCGCACGCTGCTCCGAGCCGATGTTCCCGACCACGGCCTCGCCGGTGTTGACGCCGATGCCCATCTCGAAGCGCGGCAGGCCGCGGGCGGCATGAGCCTCGTTGAGCTCGGCCATGGCCCGCTGCATGGCCAGCGCCGCCGCCGCCGCCCGTTCGGCGTGATCGGGGTGGTCGAGGGGCGCGCCGAAGATGGCGAAGATGGCGTCGCCGATGAACTCGTTGATGGTGCCGCCGTACGCGATGACCACCTCGCTGAGGCGGCCCAGGCAGGCGTTGAGGATGGCCATGACGTCGGCGGGGTCGCCATGCTCGGCGAACCGCGTGTAGCCCCGCAAGTCCGACATCAAGATCGTGACCTCGCGCTTGGCTCCCCCGAGGCGCAACGCCTCCGGCGACTCCAGGAGGGTTCGGGCCACTTCGGGCGAGACGTACCGGCCGAAGGTGCTGCGGATGAAGTCGCGCTGGCGCAGCCCTTCGAGCATGTCGTTGAAGGCGCGAGTGAGCTGTCCGACCTCGTCATGGCCGCGCACCGGCAGCGCTCGGGAGAGGTCCCCGGCGGCGACGCGCCCGACCCCCGCGGTCAAGGCGCTGACCGGCCGGGTGAGGTGGCGTGCGAAGAGGAAGCCGAGGAGGAGGGCGCCCAGCGCCCCGGCCACCGAGATTTGCAGGAGCGTGAATCGGAGCTCCTCCAGCCTCGCCAGGTAGACATTCACCGGATAATCGACGTCGAGCACGGCGATGGTGCGGCCCGTCGCGTCCGCGATCGGCGCGAAGGCGGTGATCCACGTGCCGCTCTGGTTGCGATAGATTCGCGTGTGCCGCGCGACCCCGTCCTCGAACGTCCGCCCCAGCGGCTCGATCAGTTCAGGAACCAGCGGGTACGGCTCCCCCGGAAGCCCGGGGCCGTCGCTGGTGACCATGAAGCGGGCCTGCCGCTTCGATCGATCGTAATCGGTGAGCGTGTAGGTCGGCGTGGGCAGCACGACCACGGTCTTGATGGCGGCGAGGGCCGCACGGATGCGGGCGTAGGCCTCCGACTCCTGGGTGAGGGTGCGCTGGACGTCCGCGTGAAGCCCGGCATCGATCAACAGGGCGCCGGTGCGAGCGATGTTGAGGAGCTGGACGCCGAGCGTCTCCTCGACGTCGCGTTTTTGCCGCTCGTAGACGAGCCCGCCGACCAGGCCCACCGTCAGGAGGGTGACGGTGGCGAAGAGGCCAGCCAGGCGAACGCTCAGCCGTTGCCACGGGCGGAGGGCTGGCGGCCGGACCGTGGCCGGAGCTTCAGCGGAGGGCGTGGGCGCCCTGTCCAGCACCTGCGGCATCTTCATTCAGACATACCACCACCCGGCGCGGAGTCGCGGCCCCGGAGAAATGCCTGCTATCATCGGCGGCCTGGTGAAGGCGGGCACCGCTGACCTGTTCCGAGTGCTGTCTGCCGTAGGCCTTCTGGGTGCCTGCACCGTGCTCGGCCTCGTTCCCAACCTCGTGGAGGCGCCCTGGACGTTCCTCATTGCCTTCTCCGTCGCCTTCCTCTGTTACGTGGTGGGCCTCGTCGTCTGGGTGCGGCAGCCGGGGCGCGGAGCAGTGGTGGCCATCCTGGCGGTGGCCGCCACATGTCGGCTGGTGCTCCTTCCGGCCGCCCCGTCGCTCTCGACGGATGCATATCGATATGTCTGGGACGCTCGGGTCGCCCGGGCCGGTATCGATCCGTACGCCTACCCCCCGGTGGCCCGGGAGCTCGAACCGCTGCGGGACACGACGGTCTTCCCGCGGCTGAATCATCCCACGTGGCGGACCATCTATCCACCGGGGGCGCAGCTCTTCTTTCGGCTCGTCGACGCCGTGGCGCCGGACAGCATCGTGGCCATGAAGGTCGGCCTGGCCCTGGCCGAGGTCCTCACCCTGGGGCTGCTGCTGGTCTTGCTGGTGACGTCGGGCCTGTCACCCGCGCGTGTCGTGATCTACGCCTGGAACCCGCTCGTGCTCGTCGAGCTGTGGGGGAGCGCTCATCTCGACGCGCTCGTGCTGCTCGGGGTGGTGGCGGCCGCGCTGGCCGTGGTGCGGGGGGCTCGGGAGATCGCGGCCATTCTTCTGGGATTCGCCACCCTGGTGAAGGTCTACCCGGTCGTGTTCCTGCCGCTGCTGCTCGGGCGGCGGAGCGCCCGCGTGCTGGCGCTCTTCGCGCTGACGGTCGGCGTCGGCTATCTCCCCCCCCTGCTGCTGGGGTGGGCCGCGGTCGGGTCGCTCCCGCGCTATCTGGTCGAGGAGAGCTTCAACCACGGACTCGTCCGGTCGTTGATCGACTGGCCGCCGCTGGCGCTGGTCGTCCTCGTCTCGTTCGTCGCGTGGGCGGCGGCCCGGCGGGGCACATTCGGCGAACGCGCGGTGTTCCTGATCGGCGGCTCCGTCGTCCTCATGCCCAACGTCTTTCCGTGGTACGCGGTGTGGCTCGGGCCCTTCCTGGCGCTCGCTCCCTCGTGGCCCTGGATCGCCTTCACCGGCACGGTGGCCTACGCCTACGCGTTCTTCCTGCACGAGCCCTGGACGATTCCCGCCTGGGCCAGGCTGGTCCAGGGCTTGCCGCTGGCCGCCGGCCTGCTCGCATGGCTCGTGACGGGCCGCCCCTTCGCGGGACGGGCCGGCCTGATCCCCTCGTTTCTCGGGCGCCGCCCCCGGGGCCTCCCCGGGGAGGGATGAGGGCGAACCGGATCTCGGCCACCCCGTGTCATAGGCGTCGAGGGGGCGCGGTGTCATAGGCGTTGAGGGGGCGCGCATCCGGGCGCCAGGGAGGGGTAGCATGGCGGTGATCCCGAGGGAACGCATGGTCTCCGAGGAGCGGAGCGAGGTCCGGGGCGGCGCGGCCACCCGATGGCTCACCGCGGTGGCACCGCTGTGGCCACTCGCGCTGGCCCGGATCGTCTACGGCGTGCTCTGGTGGCAGCAGTCGAAGTGGAAGGTGCCGTCGGACGACTTTGGCAGGAAGTCGGGCGGAGGCCTCTGGTACTGGGTCCAGCAGGAGATCCAGCACCCGACGGTGGGGGCCTACAAGGACTTCCTCGTCAACGTGCTGATCCCGAACTGGACGTTCTTGGGCTGGATGACCCTGATCACGGAGACGTTCATCGGCGTCACGCTGATCCTGGGGCTGTTCACCCGGCTGGGCTCGGTGGTGGCCATCGGCATGGCCGCCAACATCACGATCGGCATTCTGAGCGTGCCGCACGAGTGGGTCTGGACCTACACGATGCTGATCATGTTTCCCGTGCTCTTCTTGCTGACGGATGCCGGTCGCAGCCTGGGGGTCGACGCGTACCTGGCGCCGCGCCTGGACCGCGCCGCCGCTGGCGGCAGCCGCCTAGCCCGGATGATGCGCTGGCTGGTCTGAGCGTCGAAGGCGGCTGGCCTCAGGCGGTTGGGTGCGGCGCCCGCCGCCGCGCGGCGAGGAGGATCGCGATGATGGTCATGCTGTCGACGATCTCTCCGGCCAGGACCATGTCGAGTGCCTCGGCGAACGGAAATGGCCGGACGTCGATGAACTCGGTCTCATCGGGCGGCGCGGGCGACGGGGTGAGCCCTTCGGCCAGGTAGAGGTGGGCGGTCTCGTCGATCACGCTCTTGCTGGTGTGATACATGCACAGGGCGCTGAGACGGCCGGCCCGGTATCCGATCTCCTCGGCCAGCTCGCGCTGGGCGGCCGCCTCCAGCGGCTCGCCCGCGTGCACGCCGCCGGTGGGCATCTCCCAGGTGACCCGGCGGGCCACGTAGCGATACTGACGGATCAGGAGCACCGTGTCGGCGTCCACGAAGGGCAGCACGCCGACGCAATCCCCGGTGGTGACGACCCCGTACGTGGTCGTTCGCCCGTCCGGCATCTCCACGCGGTCCTCTCGCAGCGACAGCCATTTGTTGGCGTAGATCGGCCTGGAGTCCAGGGTGCGCCACGGCTCTTCGCTGCGGCGGGTCATCGCTCGTGCGCCTCCAGAAATGCCGCGGTGTGGGGGGGGGCGTGGCCGCGCCGACGGACCACGGCGTCACGCAGCCGGGTCAGGTCGTCCGGCGTGTCGACGTCGAACCAGGGAGGCAGGCAGACGAATCTCAGTCCGGCGGCCGCCGCCCGCCGTAGCGTCTCCTTCAGCACGCGCGGCGTGCTCCACTCCATCGCCTCGAACAGCTCGGCCCGCGGGGCCCGCATGCCGATCAGGTAGTAGCCCCCATCGTCCGTGGGCCCCAGGACCACGTCGACCGCCGGATCAGCGATCCTGTCCACCGCCTCCTGAAGAAAGGCGGTCGGCAGCGTCGGCGTATCGCTGTCGATGGCGATGGCGCCGGGGTGCCCGTCGCCGAGCAAGGCACTGAGGGTCCCGAGCAGCCGCGCGCCCAAGTCGGCGCCCTGCTGGCACACCAGGGCCAAGCCCGGCGCCAGCGCCTCGAACTCTGGCCGCGCCTCGTCCGGCGTGTAGGCGACGAACGGCCGGGCGTCCTTGAGAGCGCGCACCTGGTCGATCTTGTCCAGCAGGAAGCAGCGATAGAGCGCCGCCGCCGCACCGGGAGAGAGCGGAGGACAGAGCCGCGTCTTCACGTCGCCCGCACGCGGCGCCTTGGCCATGATCACGATGGCCACCGGCATCACGGTCGCCGGTGGCTTCACCGGATCACGCGCGGCGGCCTGGGCTCGTGGGGGGCGCTCAGGATGTCCGTCGTGTTGCACTGGTGGTCGGCGACGACGAAGTGCCAGTCGCGCGGATTGATGGGGACCGCGGACGTGTCGACCTCGAGCTGGTAGACCCCCTGGGGGAAGTTGGCCTTGAGATCGCGGACCCGCCGTGGCGGCTGCATGGCGAACGCGCGCCCGGTGGCTGCGTTGAACGCGAGGATCTGGGGACCGAGGTCGTCGTTGGGGTCCGAGACGTCGAGCTTGACGAACGTGACCTTGCCTTGTCTCTGCTCCCACGGGAAGAAGCCGGCGCCCTTAATGACCGGATCGTTCGCCCGTGTCGGCTCGGGGACGAGGACGACGTCGACGGTGAGTGTCCGGCCCGTCTCCACCCGAATCGCCTCCGGTTTGTAGATGTAGCCGCTCGAGTAGACGTGAAGTCCGTACTGACCGCCGGTCGGGAGCTCGATGCGGAACCGGCCGTTGGCGTCCACCAGAGCGCCACGGTCCCACACGTTGTTGTGGATCTCGCCCTTCTCCAGCAGGGCCAGCCCCGGCAGAACCTGGCCGGCCTTGCTCTTCACGGTGCCCGTGATCACGGTCGCCGCGCCGGCCTCGAGCCCGGGCCCTAGACCAATAGCGCCAAACATGATGATCGTGGCGAACGCAGCTCGCATCATGGTGACTCCTTTGTAACGGGGGCCGCGAGCCCGGTTCGCTCCGAGGGTGGCCTGCCCGAGGTGCGGGGCGGCTCCGTTGTAACGGGGGCGCGAGCCCGCTTCGATCCGAGGGTGGCCTGCCCTGGGCACGCGTGGTTTCCTTCTCAGCGTGAGGACAGTCGCCCCGCGACTTCGGCGAGGAGATAGGCGATGACATCGGCCATGGCCGGACTGTCCCAGGCCAGTCCTCGTTCCCTCCCCGCGTGGGCTTCGAGAAAGCCTTCGAGCGATTCGGAGTGGCCGCCCCGGGTGCGTGGAAACGCCGCGAACGCTGGCGCGATCGCTGGCGAGCCGTGGCAGGCGGCGCAATGGCGAACATACAGGCGGCGCCCGCGCGCGACACTCTCTTCCAGCGCGCGCAGCCGGGCCGGAAACGCTGGCTGCCCCTCAGCGCGGCCGGGAGTCGGGGGGAGGCCGGCAGCCTGGGCGGCGAGGTACGCGGTGATCGCCGTCGCCGCCGGCCGCGGATCGGTGTGGCCGTAGTGCCGTCTGACGGCCTCCGCGTTGGCCTGCAGCAAGGTCATGACCCGGCCGTGGGGTGGCGGAAGCGGCCTGAACTTGGGAAAGCTCGGCGCCCAGCCCCGCATCTCGGAGGGGTCGTGATGGCACGTGGCGCAGGCGACGGGGGTCCGGGGATCGCCGGATGACATCCACCAGCGCTCGCCCTCCGCGACCAGGGCATCCCGCGCGGCCGCGCCCGCCGTCGCCACGAGCGCCAACCCGGCCATCGCCAGCCCGCGCGCGGCGCGCCAGCAGCTCATGCCCTGTCCATTCGCGCCCGGACGGCCGGCGCCGTATGCAGCATCGTCAGGATCCCCACGGCCATGAAGCCGCACGTGTACAGAAACAGGAATGGCACCACGCCGTATTCCCCGTGGTGCCAGACGACGACGGTCCCGATCGCGCAATAGAGGCCAATCGCGATCTCGGCCAGGCCGAGCCGCACCCGGCGGTCGACGTAGGTCTTGCCACGCCACTCGCCGCCGGCGGGCCCGATGCCGAACTTGGGCGTGCGCAGGAAGGTGAGGTCGCCCCCCCGGAACGCCCCGAGCACGGCGAGGCTCGTGCTCCAGGCCACGCCCACCCCGATCACCATGATGGCGGGAATCTGCCAGAGCCGCCGGCGCCAGCGGGCATCGACTGCGCGCTGAGCGTAGGCGAGCATACAGGCCGGCCCCAGGGTAGCCAGGGCGAACGCCACGCTCACGGCGGGCACGAGCGGCTTCGGCGGAGCCAGCTCCCGCACGGCCAGGAGAGGGATCGAGAGCAGGAGGACCGTGAGCATGAGGGGGTGGATCAGGTAGTAGGTCAGGTGGACCGCCGCCTGGTACTTCACCCACAGGCTCACCGGCGCGCGGAAGACCTGGGGCAGTATCTTCAGCGCGGTCTGAATCGAGCCCTTGGCCCACCGTCGCTGCTGGGACTTGAAGCCGGTGACGAGGACCGGCAGCTCGGCCGGGCACACCAGCTCCGGCCGATAGGCGATGCGCCAGCCCCGGAGCTGGGCGCGATAGGACAGGTCCAGATCCTCGGTGAGCGTGTCGTGGGTCCAGCCGCCCGCATCCTCGATGGCGGCCCGGCGCCACACGCCGGCGGTGCCGTTGAAGTTGAGGAAGAGATTGCCGGCGCAGCGGGCGGCCTGCTCGACGCCGAAATGGCCATCGATACCCAGGGCCTGGGCGATCGTCAGCAGGGAGAAGTCGCGGTTGAGGTGACCCCATCGCGTCTGGACGACGGCCACGCGTTCGTCCACGAAGTGGGGCAGGGTCATTCTCAGAAAATCGGGGGGCGGGACGAAGTCAGCGTCGAAGATGGCGATGAATTCTCCCCGGGCTTCTTTCAGGCCCGCGGCGAGAGCGCCCGCCTTGAACCCCGACCGCTCGCGGCGATGGATGTGCACGACGGTCAGGCCGCGAGCGGTGAGCGCGCAGGCCGTGTCGGCCACGATGGCGGCGGTGTCGTCCGTGGAGTCGTCCAGGATCTGGATCTCCAGGCGGTCGGCCGGGTAGTCGAGCGCGCCGACGGCAGTCAGCAAGCGATGGACCACGTAGCGCTCGTTGTAGATGGGAAGCTGCACGGTCACCGAGGGCCAGTGTGCGGGCGGCGGGGGGGCCGGCCGCACGCGGCGATGGTGCCACCAGTGGAGCCCGACCATCACGTACGCGTTGACGCCGTAGAGAAACAGCCCGACGACGGCCACCGCCCCGATCGCGCCAGCGAGTGCCTCGAGGGCGAGCATCATCCCGGCCGTGGCGAGGGCGCCGGAGCCGCGGGCAGGCGAGGGTCGGCTCGGCGACCGCCTCGCTCCCCCATCGGGGCCGCGGCGGCGCCGGTGCGCGGCCGGTGTCGCCACTCCCAGATCAAGAGCGCGTAGAGGGGGACGAACTCGACGAGACGAGCCCAGAGCGGCAACTCGGACCACGCGTACTTGAGATAGGAGAGCGCGACGGCGCCGCTCAGCCAGAGCCAGGCCACCGACGGGACCACCGCGAGAAACGGCAGAATCCACAGCACGTACCAGGCGTGGAGCGCCGTCGGGGCCAGCAGGAGCCAGGCAGCCACGGCGGCGAAGCCTGCGGCGAAGATTCCATCGGCACTCTCGCGCAGCCGGCTCCGGGTCCGCAGCAGCACATGCCCGAGGAGCCCGAACAGGAGGAGCATCACGATGGCGCGCGCGACTTCACCGGCCACACCGTCGCCGCCCAGACCGATACCTTCGGTGAGAAACCAGCGCAGGCCGACGTTGAAGTCCTCGGCGCTCGAAAAGTACTCGGGCAGGAAGCCGAGCACCTTGAAACCGACCGGCGCGGCATACAGCAGGTAGCCGGCGGCCACCACGCCGAGCGAGGCGACCGCAAAGCGCCGGTCCCCGCGGCGCCACCAGGCGAGCGCGAGCGCCGCCGGGTAGAGCTTCAACAGCACCGCGGCCCCCACCGCCGCGCCGGCCATCGTCATCCGTCCCTCCTGGCGCCAGAGCAGCGCGAGCAGCACCAGCGGCAACAGCGCGGGCTCGACATGGGCCGCCTGGACGCCCTCGAACACAGCCAGCGGCGCCCAGGCAAACACGATGACCGCGCCGGGCGGCCGGCCCATGCGACGGAGGACGCGCAGCAGCAGGACAGCGGTGGCGATCTCGCAGCCGAGAAGGAAAAGACGCCAGCCAAGTAGGCTGTCGGGAAACACCGCCGTCACCGCCGCGAACAGTATCTGCGTGCCTGGCGGATAGACCGTGGGCTTGGTCGGGCGATTGATGTTCGGGTAGATGGTCTCGTCCCGCAGGTGAGCCAGTTCGGGCGCCGAAGGCGGATACCGGTAGGGGCTGATGCCGGCGCGCTGCACTCGTCCATCCCAGAGATAACGATTGACATCCGATGAGAGCACGACCGGCGTGGGCAGAACGGCGACGCGGAAGAGCAGCCCGAAACCCAGCACCAGCCCGAGGACCACGCGATCGTGGCCGCCGCGGCGGAGGGTCAGCGAGGTCGCGCTGAGGTAGAGGACGAAGAGCGCGGTGAACACGCTCACGTGGCGCGTGAACGCGTTCGTCTCGTCACCCGGCAGAGAGCGGGCGTCGAGCGCGTAGCCCACGAGGCTGAGGACGCCGATGGCCCCGAGGGCGACCCGGCCGGCCGCCCCCGTCCTCACGGCGTTCACGCCGCGTGTCTCAGCAGGCGCGCCCAGCCCGCGCCGGTCTGTGCCCGCCGGGCCAGCGCGGGGCCGAGCCACGCGTCCACCCCGAGGATCCGACCGGCGCCGGTCGCCGCGAAACAGAACAGCGGCAGCGTGAGCAGTGGCCAGATCCAGTACCATTCGCCAGGCACGTTGAACGCCCCCAGCGCGATCTGCGTCTGCCAGAGGAAGCCCACGGCGCCGGCCAGCCGCGTGAGGGCGCCGACCAGGAGGAGCAGGCCCAGCCCGAGCTCGACGACGAACGTCTGCAGTGCGAACAGGCCGAAGTTCGGCAGCACGACGTCGCTCAGGAACGCGGCGTACCAGCCGAAGGTCGGGTGGGCGATCTCCTTCTCGATGAACCCTCGCAGCCAGCCGTAGCCGATCCAGGGCGCCTTCTGCAGCGCCATGTCGAGGTAGAGCAGACCGTAGGCCATGCGGAAGATGGCCAGGGGCCAGCCAGGCACCCGCGCGCCGACTCCCAGGGCGTGCACCGCCAGGCCCTCAAATGCTCCAGAGCAGGCCGCACCCGCGGCAGGGGTCGGGAGGGGCGTCGCTCTCGAAGTCGGTACGGAACCTCCGGTAGCGCTCGCCGTTCCAGATCTCGGCGAAGCGCTCGCTGAAGGCGTTGCCGAGCACGAGCCCCCGATAGTCACGGGCCACCCAGGGGGAAATGCAGCAGGGAAGGACATTGCCGTTGGCGGTCACATAGGCGAGCGTCCACGGTCGCTGGCAGCCGGCCCAATGCCGCGGGCGCTCCACTCCGCCCTTGAGACTGTCCAGCGGCGTGGTGAGGCCGGATGCGCGGAGCGCGACGCCCAGGTCCTCGGCCATCCGGGTAGCCTCGCTGAGCAGGGCCTGCTCCCGCGCCAGCAGGCGGCCGTGCAGCGCGTTCTCTTCGGCGGCCAGTCCGAGGCCGTTGAACACCAGCCGCTGCACGTAGACTTCGCCGATGCCCGCGCCGGCGGCCAGACTCACGAAGGCCGGCAGCTCGGCCAGGTTCGTCCGAGTGGCTGTGAACCACAGCGACACCTTCGGGGTCGGCCGACCGAGGTCGTGTTCGAGCTCCACGAGGCGGCGCACGTTGCCGACGACGCGGTCGAACTGGTCGACGCCCCGGAGCCTTCGGTAGGTCGCGGCGGTCGCCGCGTCCATGGACACGCGGTATTCGTCGAGACCCGATTCGATCAGGCGCCGGGCGCGCGGAGCCGTGAGGCTGATCGCATCGGAGTTGAAGAGCACCGTCGCCACGCGGGGCTTGAGCCAGTGGACGATGTCGAAGATCTCGCGGTTGAGCAGGGGTTCGCCGATGCCGTGCAGGACCACCCGGTCGAGCACGGGGAACTGCTCCACGATCGCCTGGACCTGGGCCAACGTCAGATCGGCGGGAGGTTCGAGGCTGGCGAACGTGCGGATGCACGTCTGACACTCCGAGTCGCAGCGGTTGGTGGTCTCCAGATAGAGCGAGCGAGGCAGGTCGGGGACCACGGCGGCACGGAGCGCGATGCCCAGAGCTGGCTCCGTCAGCACGCGGAAACGACGGTCGTGCAGGCGCTGCCCAGCTTCGGCAGATCCTGGCTGACCGCTCGCTCCCAGTGGAGCTGGATCTGTTCCCCCTGCACGAACGGGCAGTAGGGATCGGGCTCGTCCAGCCGCCCGCTCAGCGCGCGGCGCGCGGCGCAGCCGCCGCGGCAGGGACAGCCTTCGCAGGCCGGGGGCCGGCGCCGCGCGTCGGCGAACTCCGGGGCGTCCACGATGGCCTCGCCCAGGCGGACGAGATCGGCGATGCGGATCCGGCTCGACGGCCAGTAGGTGCACGGCAACACCCGCCCGTCGGGAGCCACCCGCACCGTCGAGCGCCCACAGCCCGACCCGCTGAAGTCCTCGAGGCCGAGGACGCCGGCCAGCACCGGTTCGGTGGTCGCCACCAGCCGGGTCGTGTCGGCCAGCCGGCGGAACGCCGTCCAGAACTGGGCGTAGCTCAGCGTGAACCGGTCGGTCTTCGAGGGTTGGTAGATGTTGACGCGCAGATTCGCCCCGAACTGCCCGGCGAGGCGAGCCAGGGCCGGCAGTCCATCGTAGTTGATGCTCATCATCACGGCGGTCACGGTCACCGGGACCCCCAGATCGACGCAGCGCTCGAGGCCGCCCAGCACCGTGCGCCAGTTGCCGGCCCCGCGAAAGCCGTCGTGCTCGCGCTCGGTGGGGAAGTCGAGGGAAAACTCGACACTGTGGAAGCGCTTGACCGCGGCATCCCCCAAGGCCTGGATGCTGAGGCCGTTGGAGGTGATGCTCGTCTTGATGGCTCCCCTCCACAGGTGGTCCAGGATCGCCTGGTACTCGGCGTGCAGCCCGTTCTCCCCGACGCCGAGGTTCATCGAACGGACCGAGATCGCCTGGCAGACGCGCTGCACGTCGTGAAGGGTCAGCTGCTCGACCGCCCGGTCCGGCCGGTAGCAGTGCGGGCACTTGAGGTTGCAATCGTTGGTGAGCCCGATGCCGACCGAAAAGGCCATCAACGCCTCCAGGCGTAGCGCACGGTGGTGACGAGCAGGTGGTAGCCGGCCAGAACACTCCCCCGCAGGGTGCCGGCGACCTTGGAACGGCCGACCCGGGGCCGACAGCTCACCGGGACCTCGACGATGCGATAGCCGCGCCGCGCCGCTTTGACGATCATCTCGACGGGCCAGCCGTAGGTCGGGTGCTCCATGCCGAGGTCGTGGAGCACGCGTGCCGAGATCGCGCGGAAGGGGCCGATGTCGGTGAGCCGCAGACCGTAGAGCACGCGCAGCAATGTCGTGACCACGCGGTTGCCCACCCGCTGCTGGAGCGTGAGGGCGGCGGGGGCCCCGCTCCGCACCCGCGAGCCGATCACGAGGTGCGCCTCGCCGGCCAAGATCGGAGCGAGCACGCGGTCCATTTCGCGAGGGTCCTCGTTGCGATCGCCGTCCAGAAACACGAGGATGTCGGCGTCGATGGCCGCTCGCGCCCCGGCCAGACAGGCCGACCCGTAGCCGCGCCGGGCCTCGCGCACCACGCGGGCACCAGCGGCGGCGGCGATCTCTGCCGTGCGATCCGTGCTTGCGTTGTCCACGACGATGATCTCGCCCGCCCAGCGGCGGGGCACTTCGTCGACCACGGAACCGATGGCCGCCTCCTCGTTCAGGGCGGGGATGACGACGCTGACCCGCGGGCCGCCGGCTCGCCGCACACTGTCCCCCATATCGGTGTCATCCCCCGCGGCGACGTGATCCTGCCCTGCTGTCCGGCGCGCAATTGTCACAACCGTGTGAATTCCGCGCGGCCTGCCGATGCCGGCGACCGGGCTCCAGAGATATGCTCGATTGCCGCGGGCGTCAATAGACCAGAGACCACGCGGATTCCCCCCCCCGGTTAGACACCGGATCGTCAGGAACGGTGCGGCGGCAGGGCCATGGCCTCGCTCACTGCCGACAGGGTCGAATCGCGTCGGGCCGGGGGAGGACGTGCGGGGGGACGAAGATCGCGAGGTACCCGTCCGCCGGCGCGAGCGAGGTGAGCGCCGACAGACGATATCCGACGGCACCGAGCTCACACCGGAGGAGCGCCGCCGGCGTTCCGTGATCCTGCGTCGGCCTGTCCACCTCGACGATCCCGACCCGTGCGTGCGGGGCCAGTGCCGCGTGCAGGCGGTACATGAACTCGTACGGGCGCACGATCTCGTGGTACACGTGCGCGAGGAGGGCCACGTCGATGGAGCCGGGGGGCAGGTTCGGGTCTCCGGCTCCACCGAGGATCACCGTAACCTCGCGGATCGCCTCCCGCTCCAGCCGCTCCTCGAGCCGCTTCAAATGGTCGGCCTCGACGTCGGTGGCATAGATTCGCCCCGAGGAGCCCAGGCGCCGAGCGAGCCGGATCGTGTAGTAGCCGTCGCCGGCGCCGATGTCGGCCACCCGCGCGCCGGGAGCGATGCCCAACCGGTCCATGACCCGCTCGGCTTCGCCATGGGCGTCGCGGGTGGCCTCGTCGGAGTACGCAGCCGAGATGATGCTGGCGACCGGCCGGTCGGGAACGGGGAAGTGCGGGCCGTCCTGGGTTCCCGAGCCGGTCCGCTGGCAGGCCGAGGCCAGGGCCAGAGCAAGGAGCAGCGCGAGGACCATGCCTCCACAATAGCGCCGCGAACCGCGGGTGCCGGCCCCCGGTGTCGACCGATCGCTACAGCCTCGAAAACAGCGCTTCGGCCAGCGTGAACTCGAACGTCCGCGGTGCACCGCCGACGCGGGAAGGGATCGGCTCGAACCGGAGCCGGGACCGCGGTGTCTAACCGGCTGACAGTCGTCCCCGCGATGCGTGGAGCGACGGCCGGGAAGGCCACCGGGGAACGGACTGGAACCCCCGCACAAGGAGGATGCCGCATGATTCGGTCTCGGCAAGCTCGTCTGCTCCGTGTCGTGGTCCTCTCCGCGTTCGTCGTCGTGGGGCTGGGGGCCAGCACCGGCTTCGCGGCCGACGTCACCACGCCGTTCGCCGGCAAGGCCGTCAACGGCGGGACGGTCACCCATGAACACCAGCGGGGAAAGCACGTCCTCACGGTGTCCAGTGACTTCAAGGTTCCCGGCTCGCCCGATCCGCACTGGCAGGTCATCGACAGCCAGGGCAACACGTACCTGCTCAACCGGCTCACCCTGAAGGACGACAAGGTCAACCGCTCGATCACGTTGCCGACCTACGTCCGCGACATCGCGAAGGTCCAGATGTGGTGCGCCTGGGCCGAGGTCGTGCTCGGCGAGGCGTCGTTCGCCAAGCCGGTGGCGATGAAGTAGCGCGCACATGGCCGGGCTGCCGGCCCGCCGCCCCCGCGGGTTTCTCGCTCGGGGCGCGGCCGGTCGGCGGACCCGCGGACCCACCCACTGACCCGAGGAGGACGATGACCATGAAGTGGCTCACGAGCGTGGCGGCAGCAGCGATGGCGATGGCGGTGGTGGCGACGGCAGAGGCCCAGGTCGTCGACAAGAAGGGCCTGACGCTGGAGGGCGCGCGGCAGATCATCGCCACGGCAATCGGCGAGGCCCGGCGTCTCAACGCGCCCGGCGGGGTCATCGCCGTCGTCGACGACGGTGGCAACCTTATGGCGCTGGAACGGCTGGACGGGACGTTCGCCGCCGGGGCGAACATCTCGATCGGCAAGGCCCGCACGGCGGCGATCTTCAAGCGTCCGACCCGGGCCTTCGAGGACATCATCAAGAACGGCCGGACGGCCATGGTGGCCCTGGCCGACTTCACCCCGCTGCAGGGCGGCCTGCCCCTCGTGGTGGGGGAGCAGGTCGTCGGGGGGATCGGGGTGAGCGGAGCGGCCAGCGCCCAGCAGGACGAGGAGATCGCGCTGGCCGGGGCCGCCGCCGCCAGGACGCTGAAGACGGCGATGGCGGATGCGGCGGCGCCGCCGAAGGCTACCTTCATCGATGCCCGGACCGTAGCAGCCGGCTTCGAGAAGGGCGCGGTGCTGGTGAACACGGGCAGCTACATGGTCCACGCCAGCCACCGCGAGATGGATGGCGTCGCCGAGATCCACAGGCTGGACACCGACCTCATCTACGTCCTGGAAGGCGCCGCCACCTTCGTGACCGGCGGCAGCGTCCCCGACGCGAAGGTGACCGAGCCCAGCGAGCTGCGCGGGTCCGCCATCGTCGGCGGGGAGAGCCGTCGGGTGGTGAAGGGCGACGTCATCGTGGTGCCGGCCGGCGTCCCCCACATGTTCACCGAGGTGCAGGGGCCACTGAACTATTACGTGGTGAAGGTCCGATGAGGGCCCTGTGCGGAGCCATCGCGGTCCTCGTCCTGGTGGGAGGCCCGTCGGGGGCGGCGGGCCAGATCACCGCGGATGCGCCCGGGGGCCGGCCCACCGCGATCATCGACCTGGCGACGGACGCGGGCCTGAGCCTGGTCAAGGGGCAGTGGCGGTACAGCGACGTCAGGATCGTGGACGTTGAGCACCGGGCCCCCGGTCCCGACCTGCGGCCGTCCGGCCCGCCCAACCGGACCCGGGACATCACCCCCCACGCCGGCGCCGCCGACTTCGACGACTCGGCGTGGGTGGTGCTGCCCGCCTCCGAGCTCCAGGCCCGCAAGGGGAACGGCCGCCTGAGCTTCGCCTGGTATCGCATCAACGTCAGCATCCCCGACCGGATCGGATCGTTCGATCCCACCGGCGCGACGGCCGTCTTCGAGATCGTCGTCGACGACTACGCGGAAGTGTGGGTCAACGGCCGGCTGCCGATCGTCCTGGGCCAGACAGGAGGTTCCCTGGTCAAGGGCTTCAACGCTCCCAACCGGGTGGTGCTCGGTCGTGACGTCCGCCCGGGCCAGCAGTTCCAGCTCGCGGTGTTCGGCATGAACGGCCCCGTGTCCAGCCCGCCGGGAAACTTCATCTGGGTGCGCTCGGCCACGCTCGACTTCTACACGCCCGGGGACGCGAGTCGAGTGCTCGCGGTCCCCACGGAGATCGTCCGCGGGGATCCCGGACTGGACGACATCATTCCCGCCGGGGCCCGCATCGAGAAGCTGGCCGACGGGTTCCTCTTCACCGAGGGGCCGGTCTGGGTGCCGCGAACGGCCAGCACCGAGGGCTATCTTCTCTTCAGCGATCCCAACGCCAACACGATCTACCGGTGGTCGCCCGACGGGCAGGTGTCGGTGTTCCGGACCAAGAGCGGCTACGCCGGGATCGACGTGGGCCGGTACGGGCAGCCCGGGTCGAACGGCCTCGCCCTCGACCGCGAGGGTCGGCTCACGATCAACGAGCACGGCAATCGCCGCGTCGTACGCCTCGAGCGAACCGGGGCGCTGACCGTCCTGGCCGACCGCTACCAGGGCAAGCGGCTCAACAGCCCGAACGACCTGGTCTACCGATCCGATGGCGCCCTGTTCTTCACCGATCCCCCGTTCGGGCTGCCGAAGTTCTTCGACGATCCGGCCAGGGAGCTGCCGTTCAGCGGAGTCTTCTGCCTGATCGACGGCGAGCTGAAGCTCATCGCCAGCGAGCTGGCCGGCCCCAACGGCCTGGCCCTCTCGCCCGACGAGCGCTACCTTTACGTCGGCAACTGGGACCCCCGGCGCAAGGTCGTGATGCGGTACGAGGTCCGGCCCGACGGGTCCCTGGCCGGCGGTCGCGTCTTCTTCGACATGACCGGCGCCCCCGGGGACGACGCCCTCGATGGGGTCAAGGTCGACCAGCGCGGCAACGTCTACGTCTCGGGGCCGGGCGGGCTCTGGATCCTCTCTCCGGACGGCACGCATCTGGGCACGCTCAAGGGTCCCGAGCATCCGCACAACATGGCGTGGGGTGACGACGACGCGCGCACGCTCTACCTGACCGCGCAGACGGGCCTCTATCGGGTCCGGCTGGGCGTGTCCGGCGCCCGGCGCTGAGCGGAGGCGATATGCCGAGCCGAAACCAGACCCTGATCGGCTGTAGCGAGCTGATCGTCGCCGCCCTGGTGGCGGCGCGGGGCAGCCTGGCCGCCGCCGTCTGGTCGGCCGGCGAAGCCTCCCGCGCAAGCCGCAGATGGTGCGGTCGGTGCGGAAGGGGACCGGAGAACGATATCGATGCGGGAGGATCCCCATGAAGGCCATCGCCGTGATTCCCGGCAAGCCTGACAGCGTGCATCTGGCCGATCTGCCCAAGCCCTCGCTGGACGAGATCCCCGGGGGGCGGGGCGTCCTGGTCAAGGTCTTGCGCGTCGGTGTCGACGGGACGGACAAGGAGATCAACGCCGCCGCGTATGGCGCCCCGCCGCCCGGGTACGACTTGCTGGTCATCGGCCACGAGGGCTTCGGCCGGGTCGAGGCCGTGGGGGCGGACGTGACGGAGGTGCAGCGGGGAGACTACGTCGTGGCCACGGTCCGCCGCCCGGGCGGGAGCCTCTACGACCTGATCGGCACCAGCGACATGACCACCGACGACACGTACTTCGAGCGCGGGATCAACCTGCGGCACGGGTTCCTCACCGAGTACTACGTGGACGACGCGGAGTTCATCGTCAAGGTCCCGCGCGGGCTGCGGGAGGTGGGGGTGTTGCTGGAGCCTCTGACGGTCGTGGAGAAAGGGATCGCCCAGGCCTACGAGATCCAGCGGCGCCTGCGCGTGTGGCGTCCCCGGCGGGCGGCGGTCATGGGCGCCGGGACCGTCGGTCTCCTGGCCACGCTCGTTCTCCGCCTGCGCGGCCTGCAGGTGACCACCTTCGGGTTGACCCGAAGGCCCTACCTCAACTCGGACCTCATCGAGGCCGTCGGGGCACGCTACGAATCCACGGGGGACCTGCCGATCCTGGCCGGCGCCGAGAAGTTCGGGCCCTTCGATCTGATCTTCGAGGCGACCGGCTACTCGCCCATCGTATTCGACAGCATGCAGGCCCTCGGCAAGAACGGGGTCCTCGTGCTCTCCAGCGTCACCGGAGGCGACCGCAAGGTGGAGGTGCCCGCCGACAAGATCAACCTCGAGTTCGTCCTCGGCAACAAGGTGATGGTCGGCACGGTGAACGCGAACCGCGAATACTTCGAGCTGGGCGTGCGCGACCTGGCCCAGGCCGAGGCCGAGTACGCGGGCTGGCTCGGACGGCTGCTCACCCACCCGGTCAAGGGGCTCCAGAATTACCGCCAGCTCCTGGACACCCTCACCACGGCGAAAGGGGCGATCAAGGTCTTTTGCGAGGTCGCCGCGATCCCGCAGGACGGAGGAGAGGGCCTGTAAGCAATGATGAAGCGGCATGCCATCGCGCTCCTGGCCTGGCTGCTCCTCGGCCTGGCTGCCGCGCTCGGCGACGCCGGGGGGCTCGGGGTCGCACAGATGATCACGTCACCGTCGGCGCCCCGCATCGTGCGCCTCGATCCGCGCCTGGACCGGCTGGTGCCGCCGGGCGCGACGCTGGAGCGCATCGTCGAGGGGCTGCGCTGGACGGAGGGCCCGGTGTGGGACCGCCGGCGCGGGGAGCTGTTGTTCTCCGACGTGCCCGGCAACGCGGTCCACCGCTGGCGCGCGGGTGAGGGCGTGAGCCTCCTGCTCACGCCGAGCGGCTACACGGGCTCGGCCCCCTTCCCCGGGAAGGAGCCGGGCTCCAACGGCCTCGCCTTCGACGCCGCCGGCCGCCTGGTGCTCTGCGAGCATGGCGACCGCCGCATCGCCCGCCTGGAGCCCGACGGGCGCAAGACCACGCTCGCCGACCGCTACCAGGGCCGCCGGCTCAACAGCCCCAACGACCTGGTGTTCCGCGCGAACGGCGATCTCTTCTTCACCGATCCGCCCTTCGGGCTGCCCGAGACGTTCGACGATCCTGCCAGGGAGCTGCCGTTCAGCGGCGTGTTCCGCCTGTCGACGGCCGGCGAGCTGACGCTCCTCGCCCGCGAGCTCCTGGCTCCCAACGGCATCGCCCTGTCCCCCTCCGGGTCGACGCTCTACGTGAGCAATGCCGAGCGGACCCGGGCTGTCTGGATGGCCTACTCCCTGCGGGACGACGGCACGCTCGGCCCCGGAGCCGTCCTCTTCGATGCCACGGCCCTCGCCGCGACCAGGCCTGGGGCCCCCGACGGGATGAAGGTGGACGGGGAGGGCAACCTGTTTGCCGCCGGCCCGGGCGGCGTCTACGTGCTCGGGCCCGACGGCGCTCACCTGGGCAGCATCGAGATCGGCTCGGCCACCGGCAACGTGGCCTGGGGAGAGGATGGCCACGCGCTCTTCATCACGGCCGGGCCGGTGGTGTACCGGGTGCGGCTGACCACGCGAGGGCTGGGATTCTGACGGGGGCTGGGGCTTGGAGCCTGGGATGCGCACCGCCGTTCCAGGCCGGCGTGTCTCACGAGCGGGACGCGTTCATGGAATACATGGGACTGCATCGGTCGGGTCAGCGGCGATCTCGCCTCCGTCTCTGTCGCAGGTGCGGCCGGTGACGCGCCGGGCCCAGCCCGGGGGCGGCCGCTCCAGGCCCGGCCGGGACACCGGCACGCCCTGGCGAACCCCGGGCCCGGGTTCCCGTGTCCAACAACGAGGGGGTGGGGAAGTAGTGATGACCGGCGAGGCGCAACGCCTGCTAGAAGCCCGCGAGCGCACGGCTCACTGGAAGCGGTGGGGTCCGTACCTCTCGGAGCGGCAATGGGGCACGGTCCGTGAAGACTACAGCGCGTGGGGCACCGCCTGGGAGTCGCTGCCCCACGATCACGCCCGATCCCGCGCCTACCGGTGGGGGGAGGACGGGCTGCTCGGCATCTCGGACAACCATCAGCGGCTCTGCTTCGCGCTGGCCCTGTGGAACGGCCGCGACCCGATGCTCAAGGAACGTTTGTTCGGCCTCACCGGTAACGAGGGGAACCACGGCGAGGACGTCAAGGAGTACTACTTCTATCTCGACTCGACGCCCACCCACTCCTACATGCGGGGACTCTACAAGTACCCCCAGGCGGCCTTCCCTTACGGCCGCCTGGTGGAGGAGAACCGCCTGCGCGACCGCCGGGCGCCCGAGTTCGAGCTGATCGACTGCGGCGTCTTCGACGAGGACCGTTACTTCGACG
>DASTFB010000002.1 GCA_035709005.1 Candidatus Methylomirabilota bacterium
TCGCTGGATTTCACGACCCTTGTTTTACGCCGGGCATTCGTATAGGGTCCAATATATCTTTCAGATTCTAAGAATCGGGAAAACCCGATGACACTGCGGCAGATCGAGGTCTTCCTGGCTGTGGCGCGGGAAAGGAGCTTCAGCCTGGGCGCCAGTCGCATCCATCTGTCCCAGCCGACGGCGTCCGAGCACATGCAGGAGCTCGCGAAGGAGCTCGGCACGGCGCTCTTCGCCCGCCGAGGGCGAGCCATCACGCTCACCGAAGCCGGGCGAGTGTTCGAGACGTACGCCGCGCGGATCATGTCCGACATCGCGAATGCCCGTCAGGCCGTCACCGAGCTGGAAGGTCTCGCGCGCGGATCTCTTCTGATCGGCGCGAGCACGACCCCGGGAATCTATCTCCTACCCGGTCTCGTCGGCGACTTCCGCGCTCGCCATCCCGGTATCGAGCTGCGGCTCGACATCGCGAACTCTGGGGTCATCGAGCAGCGCGTCAGGGCGGGCGAGCTCGACCTGGGCATCGTGGGCGGCCACGAGCTGGCCCGAGGCGAAGCGTGTCTGGCCGCCGGCCTGGTCGACGAGCTCGTCCTCGTCGTCCCGCCGCACCACCGGTGGGCACGTCGTCGTGACATTTCCCCAGCCGTCCTCGTGGAGCAACCTCTGCTGGTTCGGGAAGAAGGCTCCGCGACCCGCCGCGTCACGGAACGCTCGCTGGCGAACGCCGGAATCAAGTACACGGTGCGGATGGAGCTGGGCCACACCGAGGCGATCAAGCAGGCGGTGATCGCGGGGCTGGGAGTCGCGTTCGTGTCGGTCTACGCCATCTCTGGCGAGGTGGCCACCGGCCGGCTGGCCGCGCTACGGCTTCGCGGACTGCCGATCCGAAGGCACTTTCACGTGATCCACAAGGAGGGCCGTGCGCTCGGGGCCAGCGCGCGCGCCTTCATGCGGCACCTCGACACCGTTGAGAGCAAGCCCCCCAGTCTGGCTCCTTCACAGAAACACTGACAGTCCTCAGGATCCGCTGCCCAGCTCCCTCAGTGCGGCTCCCCGTGGTGGAGATCGTGTACGTGCGGATGCTCATGGTCGAGCGGGCCCGTCGCATGCGGGTGGCTGTGCGGCTCCGGGCCCTCCCAGCCCTCGTGGGCGTGCCAGTGGTGCTCGTCGTGGACGTGCCAGTGGGCGTGAACGCCGGCGGGGTGTCGGTGACGGTGCGTGTGGCGCTCACGCACGAGCAGCCAGAGCCCGACGCTCATCAGCGCGGCCGCCACGGCCAGCGACGGGGTGAGAGGCTCGGCGAGGAGCGTCACCGCGGCGGCGGCGCCAAAAAACGGCGCCAGGGCGAAGTAGGCCCCGGTACGCGCGGCGCCGAGTCCGCGCATGGCGAGGATGAAGAGCACGAGGCTCGTGCCGTAGCTGACGGCACCGAGCCCCAGGCTGGCGAGGACCGCCGACGCGCCCGGCATGGCGTCGCCGCGGCCCAGCCCCAGCGTCGTATTCACGCTGCCGGCTGCGAGGCCTTTCACCTGGGCCACGAGCACGGCATCGGCGTCGGCGACGAGACGGGTCAGGTTGTTGTCGAGCGCCCAGAGCAAGCAGGCGCCGGCCACGGCCAATGACGGCAGCGCGAATTCCAGGCGGTCGCCCGGCCACGCGAGCACCGCCCCGGCGATAGCCATCAACGTAGCCGCGCCGACCACTCGACGGCCCAGCCGTTCCCCGAACACCGCGCCGGCGAGGAGCGTCGTGAAGACCACCTCCAGATTGAGAAGCAGCGCCGTGGCGCTGGCCGGGCTGCGCGCCAGCCCCCAGAGCAGGAGTGGGGGCGCCAGGA
Source organism: Candidatus Methylomirabilota bacterium (assembly GCA_035709005.1). Taxonomy (NCBI): domain Bacteria; phylum Methylomirabilota (SeqCode); species Candidatus Methylomirabilota bacterium. The sequence continues at coordinate 1,835 of DASTFB010000002.1, forward strand.
CGCCGCCAGTCGCCACGACGCCGAAGAGCGCCCACCGCTCACGCGGCCGCAGCCGCCGCGTCTGGGGGCGCGGGCCGACAGCTCGAACGAGGAAGAGAAAGACGCCGGCACCGAGATACAGCAGGCCGGCCAGTAACAGAGGCGAGACCTCGTCGAGCAGGATTTTGGAGATGGGCGCGCTCAGCCCGAACGTCAGTGCCGCAGCGATCGCTTGCAGGACTGGCAAAGCGCTAGGGGCGGATCTCCTCGTCCCAGAGCCCCAGGGCGCGGACGGCCGGCTCGTCGTTGAACTGGACCAGGCAAGCCGGGGTCGTGCGCGAGGCGGCGCGGTGCTCCACCCACGTGCAGGCGGGCACCACGAACGTGTCGCCCGGGGCCCAGGCGAAGGCGGCATTGCCGACGCGGCTCTCTCCCTCGCCTTCCACCACGTGGTAAACGGCGCTGGACGTCCGGCGCTCGGCCCGCGTCCGGCTGCCCGGCCGCAGCCAGTGGGCCTCGGCCCCCATGGTCGGCAACGGCGGCTGCCCCGTGGTGGGGTTGACGTAGCGCAGCACGACGGGCGCCCGCGCGGGCGCGCCGGCGGCCAGGTTGGCCAGCGCCTGCCGCACCGTCCGCCACGGCCAGCGCACCTGCGGATACCCGCCGCTCGGATAGCGCCACGATCGCGGGATCAGTCCGGCCGCCGTGAACTCGTCCGTCGAGGAATCGGTCTGTGTCACCGGAGCCGCGGCCGGACGCATCGGCGAGGCCCAGCTGGCGTCGAAGGCCCGCACCAGCGGGATGTCGAGCCCGTCCAGCCAGATCACCGGCGCCTTGCCCTCGTGGCCGTGATCGTGCCAGCGCATCGCCGGCGTGATGATCAGATCACCGGGCTCCATCACACACTTCACGCCCTCGACGGTGGTGTAGGCGCCCGTGCCCTCGACGATGAAACGCACGGCGGCCGGGGTGTGCTGATGGCTGGGCGCCGTCTCGCCGGGATTGATGATCTGCAGGCCCGCGAAGAGGGTTGGGGTGACGGCGTACTCGCCGCCGAGCCCGGGGTTGCAGAGGGCCAGCACGCGCCGCTCGGCCTGCTCGATCCCGATCAGCTGCGCGGCGCCCAGCAGCATGGGCCGGACGTCGCGCCAGCGCCAGTGGTAGGGCACGGCCCGGCTCTCGCGCTCGGCAGGCAAGAGCCGGTGCAGCGCCGTCCACAACGGCCGGAGCGAGCGCGCCTCCAGCGCCTGTGAGTACGCGGGCGGGAGGCCCTGGTCGGTGCTCACCATCGGCCGCGCCATCGTAGCGCGATTCTACCGTACGGCAGGCGTCCCCGGGCAGGCTCGTGGAGGGCCGCGCTCAAGGCCCGCCGCGCCGATTCCAGGGTTCTGCGGTAAGCTTCCGGCGTGCAGTTCGAGGTCGAGGTCTACCGGAACGAGGCCGGCGATTGGGTCGCCACCGCCATCGCCTATCAGGTGACGGTGACGGGGCACACGGAGAAAGAAGCGCTGGCCCGGCTCATGGAAGCCCTGGCCTCGCACCTCCGGAAGACCACCCGATGACGCGGGCCCTGGAGGGGTTGCGCGTCCTCGACTGCTCGCGGCTCGTCGCGGGCGGCGTGCTGGCGACGGTGCTGGCCGATCACGGTGCCGACGTGGTCAAGGTCGAGCACCCCCGCAGCGGGGATCCGCTCCGCACGTGGCTCAAAGAGCGCGGGCAGCTCTGGTGGAAAGTCTACGGGCGCGGCAAGCGCTCGGTCACGCTCAACCTGGCCGACGCGCGCGGCCAGGCGCTGCTCAGGCGGCTCGTCGCCGATACCGACGTGCTGATCGAGAATTTCCTGCCGGGGACCTTCGAGCGGTGGGGGCTGGGCTGGGACGCGCTGTCGTCGATCAACCCGCGACTCGTGTTCGCACGGGTCTCCGGGTGGGGACAGGACGGTCCCTACCGCGACCGGCCGGGGTTCGGCACGATGGTGGAGGCCATGAGCGGGTTTGCCGCGACGACGGGCGCGGCGGACGGCCCGCCCACGCTCCCCTCGTTCCCCATGGCCGACATGATCGCGGGCCTGTCCGGCGCCACCGCCGTGCTGACCGCCCTGCGCTGGCGCGATCAAGTGTCCGGACGCGGCCAGGTGATCGACATCTCGCTCTACGAGCCGCTGCTCTCGGTCCTGGGCCCCGACGCCGCCCTCTTCGCCCAGGACGGCACCCTGCGTGCGCGGCAGGGCAACCGCTCCGACAACGCCAGCCCCCGCGGCACCTATCGCACCCGTGACGGCAAGTGGGTCGCGCTCTCCGCCTCCACGCCGGCCTCGGCCGAGGCGCTGTTCACGGGGCTGGGCCTCGGTCACCTGCTCGCGGATCCGCGATTCACCACCAACGACGCCCGCGTGCGCCACAACAACCTGGTGGACGCCGCGCTCGCGGCCGCCATCGGCGAGCGGACGCTCGAGCAGATGCAGCACCTGTTCGAGACGGTCAACCTCACCGCCAGTCCCGTCTACGACATGGCCGACATCACGAAGGATCCGCAGGTGGTGGCCCGGGGGACGCTGCTGGATGTCCCCGACCCCGAACTCGCCAGCGTGCGGATGGTCGCGCCGACCCCGCGGCTGTCCGCTTCGCCGGCCGCCGTGCGCTGGCCCGGTCCCCCGCTGGGGGCGCACAACCGCGAGGTGTACGGGGCGCTCGGCATCGGCGAGACCGAGCTGGAGGGTCTGCGGCGCGAGGGAGTGGTGTGACGGGCGGTTTTGGACAGGGCACGGGCGATTTTGAACAGGGCACGGGCGCCCCGGCTGGCGCCACGCCCGTGCCCCGCCGGAATCGCGGTCGGCGGTGGTTCACGTACGCGATCAGCGTCGCAACAATCCTTGTGGCCACGCCCGTGGCGGCGGCGGATTATGCGGGGCCGCTGATCGATGCGCACTCGCATGTGCCGGACGCCCGGGCCATCGAGGCGTATGTCGCGGCGATGCAGCGGAACAACGTCAGCAAGGTCTTGCTCCTGGGCGTGGGCGGAATCCAGAAGAGCGACCCCGCCTTCATCGCGGCGGCCGTGAAGAAGCATCCCGATCGCGTGATCCCCGGTCTGCCCCTGCCCGACCCCCAGAGCGAGGCGGCCGCCGCCCGCATCGACGCCGAGCTCGCCCGGGGCTCGGCCCGGGCCATCGGCGAGGTGCACGTGCGACAGGTCTCCCGGAAGATCGACCGAGATCCGTCCGGGCCCGCCTTCCTGAAGATCCTCGGCGTCGCCGGTCGCCGCAAGGTGCCGGTGGTGATCCACCAGGACCTGAACGATCGCGCCGCCGGCGCCCTGGAGCGGGCCCTCCAGGCGGCGCCCGCGGCGACGATCGTGCTGGCCCACGCCGGCGAGAGCGGGCCCCAGCAGCTCGACGGGCTTCTGGCGCGCAATCCCAATCTCATGGTCGACCTGTCCGGCATGCACTTCGAGCGAAAGCCCCGTCTCGCCACGGAAGACGGCCCGCTCGATCCCGCCTGGAAGGCCCTGATCGAGCGCCGACCCGAGCGCTTCGTCATGGGCATGGACGTCTGGTCGCCGCGCTTGTTCGAGCCAGCCATGCTGGACCGGCTCATGCGCTGGACGCGGCGCATCCTGGGGGAGCTGCGCCCGGACGTCGCCGAACAGGTCGCCTATGCCAACGCGGCCCGCCTGTACGGGGTGAAGTGAGGCCCGACGACCGATGAAGCTCGACGTCGGCATGCTGACGCACGACCTGCGATCGATTCCCGATTACGCCCGGCGCGTGGAGGCGCTGGGGTTCGATTGCCTGTGGGCCTCCGAGACCCAGCACGACCCGTTCCTGCCCCTCGCCGTGGCGGCCACGGCGACGACGCGCCTCAAGCTCGGCACCGCCATCGCCGTCGCCTTTCCCCGAAGCCCCATGCTCACGGCCCACACGGCCTGGGACCTGCAGAACGCCTCCGATGGCCGCTTCATCCTGGGCCTGGGCTCGCAGGTGAAGGGCCACAACGAGCGGCGGTTCTCGGTGAAGTTCGAGTCGCCCGCGCCCAAGATGCGGGAGATCGTGCTGGCGCTGCGGGCCATCTGGGACTGCTGGCAGAACGGAACCCGGCTGAACTTCAGGGGGCAGTTCTATCGGTTCGACCTGATGACGCCCTTCTTCAACCCCGGCCCCATCGCGCACCCCAAGATCCCCGTGTACGTGGCCGGCGTGAACGCCGCCATGTGCCGGGTGGCCGGCGAGGTGTGCGAGGGGCTGAGCGTGCACCCGTTCAACAGCCCGAAGTACCTTCGTGAGTACGTGCAGCCCGCCGTCGAGGAGGGGTTTCGTAAGTCCCGACGCACGCGGGCTGATTTCACTTACAGCACACAGAGTTTCGTGATCATCGGTGATACCGAGGACGAGCTCAGGCCGCAGCGCGAGGCCGTCCGCCAGCAGATCGCCTTCTACGCCTCGACCCGAACCTACGAGCCCGTGCTGGCGGCCCACGGCTGGCAGGACCTGGTCCCTCACCTGCACCGCAAGTCCGTCGAGGGCGACTGGGCGGGCATGGCCCGGCTGATCACCGACGAGATGGTCGACACCTACGCGGTGACGGCAAGCTGGGACACCATCGCGAGCCGCCTCGAGGACCGCTACGCGGGGCTTCTGGACCGGACGGCGTTCTACCAGCCGCACCAACCCGGCCTGGACGATCCGCGCCTGGCCCGCGTGGTGAAGCAGTTCAACGGCTGAAGCCACCGCCAACGGGGGAGAGCAATGCAGGATCTCTACGATCTGGGAGAGCGGCCGCCGCTGGGCCAGGTGCCGGCACGGATGCACGCCTACGTGGTGCGCCAGGATCGGTTCGGAGAGCCTCGTACCGCCTGGCGGCGCGAGGTCATCCCCGTCCCGCCCCTGGCCCAGGGCGAGGTGCTCATCTATGTGATGGCCTCGGGGATCAACTACAACAACGTGTGGGCGGCGCTGGGCGCCCCGCTCGACGTGATCGCCGAACGCCAGCGGCTCGGGGAGCCCGAAGACTTTCACGCGGGCGGCAGCGACTGCTCGGGCATCGTCTGGGCGGTGGGGCCCGGCGTGACCAACGTGAGGGTCGGCGACGAGATCATCGTGCACAGCGGCTGGTGGCGACCCGACGATCCGTGGGTGCTCTCCGGCAAAGACCCGATGCTGGCCGAGAGCACCCGTATCTGGGGCTACCAGACGAACTACGGCTCCTACTGCCAGTTCGCTCGGGCCCAGGCGCACCAGTGCGTACCCAAGCCGGCGCGCCTGACCTGGGAAGAAGCGGGCTGTTTCCTGCTCTGCGCCTCCACCGCCTGGCGGATGCTCGTGGGCTGGCCGCCACACGTGGTGGAGCCCGGCGACGTGGTCCTCGTCTGGGGCGCCGCCGGGGGGCTGGGCAGCATGGCGCTGGAGATCACCCACGCCCGGGGCGGCCGGGCCATCGCGGTCGTTTCCGACGAGGCCAAGCGGAAGTTCTGTCTCGAGCACGGCGCCGTGGGCGTGATCAACCGCACGCAGTTCACCCACTGGGGTCCCTTGCCCGACACCAAGGACGCCCGGGCCTACGGGGAATGGGCCAAGGGCGCCCGCGCCTTCGGCAAGGCGATCTGGGATGCGCTCGGCGAGCGGGTCAGTCCCAGGATCGTCTTCGAGCACCCCGGAGAATCGACCCTGCCGACCTCCGGCTTCGTCTGCGCCACCGGCGGCATGATCGTGATCTGCGCGGGCACCACCGGCTACAACGTGACGATGGACCTGCGCTACCACTGGATGCGCCAGAAGCGCTTGCAGGGCAGCCACCTCTCGAACGATGAGCAGGCCGCGGCGGTGACCAGCCTCGTCGCCGCCGGCAAGGTCGACCCGGCCCTCAGCCAGACTTACCGCTTCGACGACATCCCCCACTGCCACCAGCTCATGCACGACAACAAACACCCCTACGGCAACATGGCCGTACTGGTGAACGCACGGGAACCTGGGCAGGGACGCGCCGGATGAAGGCCCTGGCGTTCACGGCGTTCGGGGGACCTGAGGAGTTGGCTCTGCGGGACGTCCCCGACCCCGTGGCCGGGCCCGGCGAGATCGTGGTCGGCGTCCGGGCCTGCGCGCTGAATCACCTGGACCTCCTCGTGCGCGCGGGCCTCCCCGCGCTCAAGACCCCGCTGCCATTCTGGACCGGCTGCGACATCGCCGGCGACGTGGCCGCGGTGGCCGCCGACGTCCGCGACGTGCCGGTGGGCCAGCGCGTCGTGGTGAACCCGAGTCTGTCCTGTGGCCGGTGCGAGTTTTGCCTGCAGGGCGAGGACTGCCTGTGCGCGGAGTACCGGCTCGTCGGCGAGCACGTCCCCGGCGGGCTGGCCGAGTACGTCAAGGTGCCGGCCGCCAACGTGCGGCGCCTGCCCGATCACGTCTCCTACGAGGAGGCCGCCGCCTTCGTGCTGACCAACATGACGGCGTGGCGGATGATCGTGACCCAGGGGCAGGTCCGGCTCGGCCAGGACGTGCTCATCCTCGGCGTGGGCGGCGGGGTGTCGTCGGCGGCGGTGCAGATCGCCCGGCTGTGCGGGGCGCGGGTTTGGGTGACCTCCTCCAACGACGCCAAGCTCGAGCGGGCCCGCCAGCTCGGCGCCGACGTCTGTATCAATTACGCGAAAGAGGACTGGGCCCGGGTCGTGCGCGACAAGACCGGGCGGCGCGGCGTGGACGTGATCATCGAAAACGTGGGCGCGGCCACGTGGAAACAGTCGCTGCGCGCGCTGCGCCGGGGCGGCCGCCTGGTCACCTGCGGGGCCACCACCGGCCCCATCGGCGAGACCGACATCCGGATCGTCTTCTGGAACCAGCTGCACATCGTCGGCTCGACGATGGCCAACCGGGCAGAGTTCGACACCGTCGTGCGGCTGCTCTTCGAGGGCCGGCTCGGGCCCATCATCGACGAGGTGGTGCCGCTCAAGGACGGCGCCGCCGCCCAGCAGCGCCTGGCCGCCGGCGAGCAGTTCGGCAAGATCGTGCTCCAGGTCTGACCCGCCGGAGGACCGGCGCGACTAGCGGCCGCGCCGGCCGACCCTCGGGGGCCGGGCCAGGCGGCTCGGAGGGCTGACCTTCGTCGGCTTCTCCACCTTCGTCGGCTTCTCTACCCTCGTCGGCCGCTCGACCGTCGTCGGCCGCTCGAACGTCGTGGGCCGCTCGACCGTCGTGGGCCGCTCCGGCGCCGTCAGACGCTCGACGGGCTGCGGACGGTCGATGCGATCCGGGACGGCCACCGGCTCGAAGGCGTCGAACCGCTCGGCCCCTTCGAGGCGCTCGAAGTCTTCCAGCCACTCGGTCCGCCGCGCGCGCCGCTTCTGCTGCTCGGGGTCACCCACGACGACGTCCGCCTCGTAGGGCACGCTGGCCGACACCTGAGGCGGCGTCGCCAGAACAGGAGGCATCGCCTGAAACGGCGTCGGCTGCGGTTCCTCGGCGAACGCCGGTCCTGAAGTGGCCCCGGCCAGGCCGGCAGCCGCCCCCGCGAACACGATCACGAGCAGCGCCCGTTGGACGCTGAAGCTCACGTTGTGATTCATGATTACCACCTCCCGAAGCGGTACGACATCTCGAACCCGAGGCCCCAGTCGGGGCTGCCGTCCGTCAGTCCAATGAACGCGTAGGGGGTGATGGTGGTTGTCGGCGAGGCCTTGACCGCGAGCGCGCCCAGCACCTCCAGCGGGTCGTCGTCGCCGGACAGCAGGGCCCGGCGCCAGTCGAGCATGGTGCTGGCGGTGACCGTCCCCAGCCGGACGGCCAGACCCAGGCTGGCGCCCGGACGGTCACGGAAGTCCTCGTCCGGGGGATCGCCCATGAACGTGTAGCTGACGTCACCGAAGACGAAGAAGATCTCGGCGAACTGCTTGTCGAACTCCACGCCGACGCCGAAATCATACTCGCCGGTCCCCAGCCCGCGGTCTTCGTCGCCGGTCGGCACCTTGACCTTGACGAACGGCGCCAGCGCGCCGTACCACGAGCCGGGTCCGGGATCGTCCACCAAAAAGTACCGGGCGCGGATGATCGTGTCGCCGAACCCCACGACCTGGTCTCGCCCGTCGCCCTCGCCGGTGAGGGTCGGCCGCCCGTCCACGATCGTGATACCTTCGGGCGAGTCGAGGTAGATGAGGAGGGCCGTCGCGCCCACGTCGAAGCGCTCGCCGAGGTAACGCAACGTGACGGGGGCGTAGGCGGTGTGCGTCGTCTCGGACGTTCCGAAATCGCCCTGGTCGTAGCCGGCGCCGACCTTCAGCTGGAAATGCTCGCGCTCGGCCCAGCCGGCCGTCGTGTCGAGCAGCAGCACCGCGAGGACCGGGCCGACAACGCGGAGTGTCCGCCGTGGAGCCACCGCCCCTCCTGACCTGTCGGGAATATGCGTCGGCCTCGGACACCGCGCGGTCTCGGAGCCGCCCTGCGACGCTAGCGGCAGTATAGTCCCGACCCCGAGGGCCGGCAACGCGGGCCCTCTCAAATTGTGCGGTCGGCGTTTGACGGATCCCGTACGATAGGCTGAGCAGGTTGGGATCCGGCATGAGCATCGACAACACGCTGGCCATTCTCGTAGGCGGCGGGCCGGCCCCCGGCATCAACGCCGTCATCGCCGCAGCGACGATCGAAGCTCGCAACCACGGGGTGCGCGTGCTCGGTTGCTACGACGGCTTCCGGTGGCTGGCTCAGGGCGATACCGAGCACGTCGTGGAGCTCGGTATCAACGACCTGTCGCGCATCCACTTCGAGGGCGGGTCGATCTTGAGAACCTCGCGGACCAATCCGACCCGCACCCCCGATGGCGTGGCCCAGGTGGCCGACGCCCTCAAGCGGCTCAGCGTCGACCATCTCATCACCATCGGGGGCGACGACACCGCCTACGCGGCTTCCCGCCTGGCCAAGACCATGCCCGGACTCACCGTGGCCCACGTCCCCAAGACGATCGACAACGACCTGCCCCTGCCCAGCGACATCGTGACGTTCGGCTTCACCACCGCCTGCAACCTGGGCATGGAGCTCGTGCGCAACCTGATGCAGGATGCCGCGACCACCGAGCGGTGGTTCTTCGTCACCGTGATGGGTCGCCACGCCGGTCACCTGGCCCTCGGCATCGGGGGCGCCGCCGGCGCCACGCTGACGGTCATCGCCGAGGAGTTCGCCGAGCCGCGCATCAGCCTGGACCGGCTCGTCGACGTGCTGGAAGGCGCCATCATCAAGCGCCGGGCGCACGGACGGCAGCACGGCGTGGCCATCCTGAGCGAGGGGCTGGCCGAGAAGCTGGACCCGGCCACGCTGGGGCCGGTGGAGCGGGATCAGTACGGCAACGTGCGCCTCACCGAGCTCGAGCTCGGCCGGATGGTCAAGGAGCGTGTGACGGCCAGCCTGCGGGCCCGCGACATCGAGGTCAGCATCGTGGACAAGGACCTCGGCTACGAGCTGCGCTGCGCTCCGCCGGGGGCCCACGACATCCAGTACTGTCGGAGCCTGGGCTACTGGGCCACCCGCTTCCTGCTGGAAGGCGGCAGCAACGCCATGGTCACCATCCAGGCCGGTCGGCTGGTGCCCGTCCCCTTCGGGCTCATGATGGACTCGCGCACCGGCCGGATCCGCGTGCGGTACGTCAACGTGGAATCCGAGATGTACCAGACGCTCAATGCCTACATGATCCGGCTCAAGCCGGAAGACCTGGACGATCCGCAGGCGCTGGCGGCGCTGGCCAAGGCCGGGAAGCTGAGCGAAGAGGCGTTCCTCGCCCGTTTCGGCCCCGCCGTCAAGCGCTAGGAGGAAACCGCTCGTGTATCTGAGGACGATCGACCGCGACGGCCGGGGCCGCTTCGCGTTTCTGGCCTACGATCAGGGGCTCCGGCCTTGCACACCCGCGATATCTGTCCCGAGGTGGGGTCCGGCGACCACGCGGTTGGCGTAGAGTGTCAGCGTAGCGCGGTCCACACCTCACGTAGCGCGTCGTCAGAGTTGTAGAGAAACGGGTCGCTCGGACCCCACCCCCCGAGCCGCGAGCTTCACCCCAGCCGACGATAATCTCCCTGGCCCGCGCGAACGTCAGTCAGTAATAGCCCGGGTCGCCGGGCAGCAGGGTTCGGGGCTGGCCTTCGCTCGTGAGCAGACGGGGACGGATCGGCGTCACCGGCCGCTCGCCGACACGGGCCAAGACCTCGGCGGTGCAGGCGGCGCCCTCGAACAGCTCCAGATTCCTCACCGTCGGCAGCCTGAGCGAGATCTCGCCGCGAGCACGCGCCTGCAGCGCTTCGGCCGGGGTGAGCCACCGCACCGCGATGATCTCGTGCTCGTCGGCTTCCGCGTCCTGTCCCGCGGGCATCGGGGCGGCGAAGAACCGCGTGTCGTAGCGCAACGGCCGCTCCTCGGGGGTGATCCAGTGCGCGAAGTAGACGAGCTGATCGGTGGCCAGCGTCAAGCGCTCGCGGCGCAGTAACTCCCAGAACGCCCGGTGGTCGCGCTGACAGGCCTGACGGTGGTCGAGCATCCGGGCGCGTTCCAGCGACGCCGGCCGGCCGCCGCCGCCGTACGCGAGCAGCACGCCGACCTCTTCGAAGGCCTCGCGAACGGCGCCGATCCAGTAGCCCAGGGCGCTGGTAGGGTCCGACAACCCCAGCCGGGCGGCCGCGGCCGCCGGATCGGGCCCGGCGCACCAGGCGTCGGCGTCGGCCGGAGTGTCGGCCCCCTCGATCTTGCCGCCCGGGAACACGAAGTCGCCGGGGGCGAAGCGGCTGCGGTGATTGCGCTGGATCAGCAGCGTCTCGACACCGCCCCCGGGGCGATCACGCAGCAGGACGAGGGAGGCCGCGGGCACCGGCACCGCGGGCGATGGTTTGACGGACACCCCGACACTGTGCCACGATGGCCGCGCTCTTTCATCACTTCTCGCTCGAGGGAGGACGCGCGACCATGGGCGCCGAGGCCCGTTTCAAGGAGCTCAACCTCACGCTGCCCCCGCCGGCTACGCCGCTGGCCAACTACGTCGGCGCCGTCCGGGTGGGAAACCTGCTCTTCCTGGCCGGCCACGGCCCTGTGCGCAGCGAGGGCAAGCCGGCGGTCCGCGGCAAGCTCGGCCGCGACCTGTCCGTCGAGCAGGGCTACAAGGCTGCCCGCGAGGTCGGGCTCAATCTGCTGGCCACGACGCGCGCGTCCCTGGGCAGCCTCGACCGCGTCAAGCGCGTGGTCAAAGTCCTCGGCATGGTGAACTCCGCCGAGGGGTTCACCGAGCAGCCCAAAGTCATCAACGGCTTCTCCGACCTGATGGTCGAGGTGTTCGGGGACGCCGGCAAGCACGCGCGCTCGGCCGTCGGCATGGCCGAGCTGCCCATGGGGATCCCCGTGGAGATCGAGATGATCCTCGAGGTGGAATAGCGAATGGACCTCCTCTTCGACCTCGCGGCCGTGGCCATCTCCCTGGTGTTCCTCGGCATCCTGGGCGTCATCACGGCCGTGGCGATCCCCGGCCTGTTCATCAGCGCCGTCGCGCCGTGGCTCGACTGGCTGCTGCCCGCCCGCCACAAGCCCTAGGGGCCGTCGCCGCCGCACGCTGATGGGCGCCAGGTATTTCGGAGCCGCCGTCCGCCGTCGCGAGGATCCGCGGTTCCTCCGTGGCGAGGGCCGCTTCATCGACGACATCACGCTGCCCGGTCTGCTCCATGCCGCCTTCGTGCGCTCCCCGCATGCGCACGCCCGGATCCGCGCGATTCGTACGGAGGAGGCCGCGCGCGCGGCCGGCGTGGCCGGCGTGTTCACCTTCGCCACGCTCGAGCGCGGGATGGCGCCGCTGCCCCTGTTCGGCGCGCCGCCCCCGGGCCTGGCCGCGGCGATCGCCTTCGAGTTCCGGCAGGCCCCGCAGTACGCGCTGTGCCGCGACCGGGCCCGACACGTCGGCGAAATCGTCGCGATGGTCGTGGCGGACAGCCCCGCCCGGGCCGAGGACGCGGCCGCGCGGGTTTCCGTGGAGTGGGAGCCCCTGCCCCCGGCCGTGGACGTGCGGGCGGCCGCCGCGTCCGGGGCGCCGCTGATCCATCCCGAGTGGGGCACCAACGTCGCCGTCGGCTTCACCCATGCCATCGGCGACACCGCCGCGGCCTTCGCCCGGGCCGACGTCGTCGTGAGCGAGACCTTCACCACCCAGCGCTACGTCGGCATGCCGGTCGAGACGCGCGGGGTCATCGCCCAGTGGGACCGGCGCGACGGCACGCTCACCACCTGGAACAGCACGCAGGTGTCCCACTTCGTCCAGCAGGGCCTGGCCGACATCCTGCGCCTGCCCCACCACAAGATCCGCGTCATTGCGCCCGATCTCGGAGGAGGCTTCGGCACCAAGGCCGCCGGCTACCCCGAGGACGTGCTTGTCCCCCTGGCCGCCATGGCCCTGCGACGCCCGGTCAAGTGGATCGAGGATCGGCGCGAGCACATGATGGCCGCGGCCCACGCCCGTGACCAGATCCACGAGATCGCGCTGGCGGCGGCCCGCGACGGCACGATGCTGGCCCTGCGCGACCGGATCTGGGTCGACCTCGGCGCTTACAACTCGTGGGGCATCGTGCTGCCCTACAACACGGTGGCCCACCTGATCGGCCCGCATCGCATCCGCGACATGCAGGTCGAGGTCCAGGGCATCGTCACCAACAAGACGACCAACGCGCCGTACCGAGGGGCGGGGCGGCCCGAGACGGTCTTCGCGATGGACCGCATCGTCGACCACCTGGCGCACAAGCTGGGAATGGACCCCGCCGAGCTCCGGCGGCGGAATTACCTCCGCGCCGACGAGCTGCCCTGGGACCTGGGCATGCCCTACCGCGACGGAAACTCGCTCGTGTACGACAGCGGCGACTTCCGCGGCGCCCTGGAGGCGGCCCTCGAGGCTGCCGACTACGAGACGTTCCGCGCCGCCCAGCCGCGCCTGCGCGCCCAGGGGGTCTATCAGGGTATCGGCCTCTCGGGCTACGTGGAGGGCACGGCCATCGGCCCCTACGAGGGCGCCACGGTGAAGCTCGACCTCACCGGACGGGCCACCGTCGCCACCGGCGCCGTCAGCTCCGGCCAGGGCCACGAGACCTCGTTCGCCCAGGTCGCCGCCGACGCCCTGGGCATCCCGCTCGAGTGGGTGACGGTGGTCGGGGGCGACACGGCCGCGGTGGCCTTCGGCGTGGGAACGTTCGCCAGCCGCAGCGCGGTCACGGCGGGCAACTCCATCGCCGACGCCTGCCACCAGGTGCGTGACAAGCTGGTGCGGGCCGCGGCCACGCTGCTGGAGGCGGCGCCTGCCGACATCGAGATCGACGACGGCATGGTCGCCGTTCGCGGAGCTCCGGCCACCGCGTTGCCGCTGGCCCGGGTGATCCAGGCCTCGCTTCCCACCTTCGCCCGCCCGGGCGTGGCCCCGCCCGACTTCGAGGCCAGCGCCTACCATCACGTGCCCACGGTGACCTACGCGAGCGCCGTCCACGTCGCCCAGGTCGAGGCCGACCCCGACACCGGGCGCGTTCGGCTGCTGAGGTACGTGGTCGCGCACGACTGCGGCAAGGTGATCAATCCGATCATCGTCGACGGACAGGTCCACGGCGGCGTCGCTCAGGGCGTAGGGGGCGCGCTGGGGGAGGAGATGGTCTACGACGGGTCGGGCCAGCTCCTGACCGGCAGCCTCATGGATTATGCCGTGCCCATCGCGGCCGAGCTGCCCTTCATCGAGACGGTGCACCTGGAGTTCCCGTCTCCCCGGAATCCCCTGGGCGCCAAAGGGCTGGGCGAGGGCGGCGCCATCTCGCCGCCGCCGGCCATCGCCAACGCCATCGAGGACGCCCTGGCCCCCTTCGGCGTGCGCATCACCAGCACCCCGGTGCGGCCGGCGGCGCTGTTCGCGATGATCAGTCGAGGCCCCAGGTGAAGACCTGCGTCGGCGTCACCTCCACGATGACGGAGTCGGAGGGCGACAGCGCGGCCTCCTCGGCGTACTGCGGATACTTTTCGTAGAGGCGCGCCCGCGCCGTCTGAAAGCGGGGACCGCGGGTGATGAGCGTCGCCCTGCCCAGGACCATGATCCCGGTGAGACGCGACCAGTCTTCGGAGTACAGGTCCACCGTCAGCGCGATCCGGTCGTTGGCGCGGAGGTTGGCGACCTTGCGGGCGTCGTCGCTGGACCCGAAGTAGAGCTTGTCGCCGGCCAGGACATGGCACACCGGGACGAGATGGGGCGTGCCATCGGCGCTGGTCGTGGCCACCCGGCACACGCGTTCCCCGGCGAGGAGCCTGCGGACCTTCTTCGTCAATCGCATGGCGGCACCTGTTCGTCTAGGACATCGGCAAGTGGCGGGGGCGGCGGCCGCGGGGGAAGGCCACGTCGATCTGGGCCAGCTCGGCCCCGGTCAGCCGGAGCGCTCCGGCGCCCGCGTTTTCCGCGGTGTGCTCGGGCCGGCCGGCCTTGGGGATCGCGAAGAGCGACGGCCGCCGCACCAGGAAGGCCAGCGCGACCTGACGCGGCGTCGCGTCGTGGTCGGCGGCGATCCGCTGGAGCACGCGGCCACCCCGGGTACGGGGGCCGGGGAAGCGTCCCTCGGCGAACGGGCTGTAGCCGACCACCGCGATGCCGTGCTCTTCGCACCACGGCAGCACGGCGTGCTCGATGGCCCGCTCGTTCACGTGGTAGAGCACCTGGTTGCAGACGGGACGGTCCTCACCGCCCAGCTTGCAGGCTTCTTCGAGGTCGGCGACGTCGAAATTGCTCACGCCCCAGGCGAGGATCTTGCCATCGCGCCGGAGCTGCTGGAACGCCGCGATCGTGTCGGCCAGCGGGTGCTGGCCCCGCCAGTGCAGAAGGTACGCGTCCAGGCGATCGGTGCGCAGGCGGCCGAGCGTCTGCTCGCACGCGGCCAGCGTGCCTTTGCGCGAGGCATGCTCGGGCAGGACCTTGGAGACCAGGAAGACGGCATCACGACGCCCGGCGATCGCCTCCGCCACGATCTCCTCCACGCGCCCCGAGCCGTACATCTCGGCGGTGTCGATGTGCGTCATGCCGAGATCGAGGCCCCGGCGCAGGGCGGCGATCGCGCGGGCCCGGTCGTCCCGCTCCAGGTTCCAGGTTCCCTGCCCGATCACCGCCACCTCGGGACCGCCGGAGACGAATCGGCGCCGTTCCATGGGAGGACGTGGCGGACGCCGCCCGCTAGCCCGCCGAGGGCACGCTCGCCGCGGCCGGCATGAGGGCCGCCCGCAAGACCTCGGCCGCATCGTTGACGAGGATGAACGACATGTCCCGGCGTAGCTCCTCGGGCACGTCCTCCAGGTCCCGCTCGTTGCGCTGAGGCAGGATGACCGTGCGAATCCCGGCCCGGTGCGCCGCCAGGACCTTCTCCTTGATCCCGCCCACGGGCAAGACCTTGCCGCGGAGCGTGATCTCGCCTGTCATGGCCACGTCGGGCCGTACCGGCCGGCCGCTGGCCAGCGAGGCCAGCGCGGTCATCATGGTGACGCCGGCCGAGGGGCCGTCCTTGGGAATGGCCCCGGCCGGCACGTGCACGTGGATGGTCTTGCCCTCGAAGAGCTTGGGATCGATGTCGAGCGCCTCCGCGTTCGAGCGCAAGTAGGACACGGCGGCCTGGGCGCTCTCGCGCATGACGTCGCCCAGCATGCCGGTAAGGACGAGCCGCTCCTCGCTGCTCGGCATCATGGTGACTTCCACGAACAGGACGTCGCCGCCGGTGGGCGTCCAGGCCAGCCCCGTGGCGACTCCCGGACGGCTGGTCCGCTCGATCGACTCGTCGAAGAACCGCGGTCGGCCCAGATACTCGACCACGTTGTCGGGGGTGATCCGCACCGGCTCCCGGTGCCCCTCGGCGAGACGGCGCGCCACCTTCCGGGCCACGGTGGCGATCTCCCGCTCCAGGTTGCGCACGCCGGCCTCGCGCGTGTACCCGCGCACGATCTGGCGCAGGGCTTCCGGCTCGAAGCTGAGCTCGGTCTCGGCCAGGCTGTGGGCGGCCAGCTGCTTGGGAATCAGATACTGTGTCGCGATGCCGAGCTTCTCCGCATCCGTGTACCCCGACAGCACCAGGATCTCCATGCGGTCGCGCAGGGGGCCGGGGATGGTGTCGAGCGTGTTCGCCGTGGCGATGAACAGGATCTGCGAGAGGTCGAAGGCGACCCCCAGATAGTTGTCGACGAACGTGTGGTTCTGGGCGGGGTCGAGGACCTCGAGCAGGGCCGAGGAGGGGTCGCCGCGCCAGTCGGCGCCGATCTTGTCGATCTCGTCCAGCATGAAGACGGCATCGCGCGTCTCGGTGCGGCGGATGCCCTGGATGATCCGGCCGGGCATGGCCCCGATGTAGGTCCGCCGATGGCCACGGATTTCCGCCTCGTCGCGGACGCCGCCCAGCGACATGCGCACGAACTGCCGGCCCAGGGCCCGGGCGATGCTCTGCCCCAGACTGGTCTTGCCGACGCCGGGCGGACCCACGAAGCAGAGGATCGGCTCCCGGGCCGGCGTGTCGCCGCTCACGCGGGGCGGCGTGGCCGGGGCCGGCGTCCCCGAGGCCTCGGGTGGCCGGCTCGCGCGTTCTTCGCGAAGCTTCTTGACGGCCAGGTACTCGAGGATCCGGTCCTTGATCTTCTCGAGATCGTAGTGATCTTCGTCCAGGACCTCCCGGGCCCGGCGGATGTCGATGGCGCCGCCGCTCAGCTTGCTCCAGGGCAGGCTGGCCAGCCACTCCAGGTAGGTGACGATCATGCCGTGCTCGGGCGACGCGGCCGGGATCCCCGCCAGGCGGCTCAGCTCGCGCTCGGCCTCACGTCGCGCTTCCTCGGGCAAGCCGGCCTCCTCGATCCGGCGCCGGAGCTCGGCGGCTTGGTCGTCTCCCCCTTCGGCCTCACCCAGCTCGCGCTGGATGGAGCGGAGCTGCTCGCGCAGATAGAACTCGCGCTGCTGCTTCGTGAGACGCTCCTGGGTCTCCGTGGTGATCTTGCGGCCCAGCTCGCGCACGGCCAGCTCGCGCTGCAGCAGATCGACCAGCCGGCGAAGCTTGGCCGAGAGGGGATCCGTTTCGAGCACGGCCTGCCGGGTGGCCACGTCGAAGGGCACCACCGAGGCGACGAAGTAGGCCAGGTGCCGGGAATCGCTCACATTCTCGGCGGCGACGGCCAGCTCGTCGGGCAGATCGGGGGAGACCTCGACGAGCCGGCGGAAGATCTCCGCCACAGCGTGCCGCAGCGGCTCCGACTCCGAGGCCTGGCCGTTCGGGTCCGGGACTTCCTCGATCCGCGCCACCAGGTAGGGCTCCGTGCCGACCCAGTCCACGATCCGGATGCGCTCGAGGCCCTGGACCATCAGGCGCACGCTGCCGTCGGGAACCCGGGCCAGCTGGTGGATCACCCCGACCGTACCGACCCCGTAGAGGTCTTCGGGGTTGGCGGGCTCCGGCTTGGCTTCCCGCTGCGCGACCAGGCCCAGGAGCCGGTTGCCGCGCATGACCTCATCGACGAGCTTCAACGACCGCGGCTGTCCCACGGCCAGGGGCATCGCCGTCAGCGGCAGCACCACGGCCTCCCGCAGCGGCAGGATAGGCAGCACGTCAGGAATGGCGATGCGGCCGGAGGGAGGCGGCGGGATGGCCATCAGTGGCGCTCAGATACCTTGGGCAGCGTGATGTGGAGCAGGCCGCGGTCATAGCGCACGTGGACCCGCTCGGCGTCCACCGGGCTCGGCAACGGCACCTCCACCCGGAACGGCCCCTGCCGGATGGTCGCCGCGTGGTAGATGGCTTCGCGCTGGCACGCGGGAAGGTGGCGGTCGCCTTCGACCACCAGCACGTCCTCGAACAGCTGCACCTCGACGGCGTCCTCCTCGACGCCGGCCAGGTCCACGATCACCTCGAGGGCGGTCGCCGTCTCCCAGGTGTCCGCGTCGGGGCGCCAGCGGGACTGCACGAGAAAGCGGGGGCCATGGCTCAGCCACAGATCGCCGAACGGCGCAGTGTGGCCCGAGCGCACCACCATCGTGTAGCGGTAGGTCAGGCGTCGATAGCGCATCGCGCGTGGAGTGTCCGCCCTGATTGTCTCACCCGGCCCGCTCAGGTCAACCGGGCCAGAGCAGGCGCGGCACGGTGCGAAGGGCCTCCGCGATCCGGGGCCCATGCCAGGAGAACGGCTTGCCGTCGACGAGATGGATGCGTCCGTTGGCCACGGCCGGGACATCGCCGAAGCGGGCGAAGTCCCGGCGATGGGCCTCGCGGAAGCGGAATGGCTCGTCGGGCAGCAGGATGAGCTGGGGCCGGCGTGCCGCCACCTCCTCCAGCGTCACGGCGGGGTACCGGTCATGGTCGGCGAACACGTTGCCGGCGCCGCAGACGCGCAGCATGTCGTGGATGTACGTGTCGGCGCCGATTGTCATCCACGGCTCACGCCAGATCGCGTAGAACACGGAGACGGGGGGGCGGCCGGCGATCCGGACGCCGACCTCGGCCAGCCGAGCGTCCAGCTCGTCGGCGAGCGCGGTGGCCCGGGCTTCCGTCCCCGTCACCGTTCCGAGCTGCCGGATCATCCGGATGGCCTCGGCGACGGTGCGCGGATGGGTGACCCACACCGGGATCTGCCATCGGCGCAGCGTGTCGATGTGCTCGCGCACGTTCTCCTCGATGTTGGCCACGACCAGGTCGGGCGCGAGGGCCCGGATCGTCTCGAGGTCGGGTGTCTTCTCGCCCCCCACCCGCGTCTTGCTCCGGACGATGGCCGCCGGCTCCCGACAGTAGGCGGTCACCCCGACCAGCGCGTCGGCCAGACCGAGCGCGCAGAGCGTCTCGGTGGTGCTGGGAATGAGCGACACGATGCGACGGCGCGGCCCCGCCGCGGCCAGAGCCACGCCGGAAGCGTCGACGAGCAGGCTCACCCGATGCGGCGGCTGCGCAGGCGCTCCACGAACGCGATGACGTCGCGCATCCGCTCGGCCAGCTCGGCGTCGAGCCTGGCCACCTCCTCCACCGGCGCCCGGCGATCGATGGCGTCTTCCAGGTTGGTGACGGCGATCCCAAAGACCTTCAGCAGGCGGCGCGTCCCGTCGCTGGGCATGGGTGCTCCTGGCTCAGTCCAGCGCCAGCTCGGGGACGTCTCGCCAGCGCGGCTCGCCTTCCGGTTTGAAGTTCTTGGTGCTGACGAAATGCATCCCGTGGTGCAGGTTCATTTTGAACTTGCCGCCGCCGTAGTGCGCCCCCAGCCACCCGGCCGGATCCTCGAGAAACGGCCCCATCTCCGCCGGCGTCAGGCGGGCCAGCCACTTGAAGCGGATCGTCCCCGCATGCGGCTCCTGCACGCCGACGGTGACGGTGCACGCCGGCCAGACCCGCCCGAACTCCTGGAGCAGCTGCGCGCGGGTGGGGCGCGCGATACCGCCGTTGAGAAGATTACGCCGCAGGTATGGCTCGATCAGCTCCCAGCACCAGCCGGCAATCACAGCGGCGCGAGTGTATCATGTGGCCGTGAAAAACTTCGAGATCGCCCGCCTCTTCTACGAGATGGCGGCCCTCCTCGAGGTGAAGAACGAGAGCCGGTTTCGCATGCGCGCCTATCAGCGAGCGGCGCAGACGCTGGAGAGCCTCACCGAGGACGTGGCCGCCGTGGCCGCCCGAAGCCAGCTCACCACGCTGCCCGGAATCGGCCCTGACCTGGGCGCCCGGATCGACGAGTACCTCGCCACGGGACGGCTGGCCCGGCTCGAGGCCATGCGGGCGGATCTTCCCCCCGCCTTCCTCAGCCTGCTGGAGGTACGCGGGCTGGGGCCCAAGACGGCCAGGCTCCTCTGGGACCGGCTGGGCGTGGACTCGGTCGATCGCCTGGAGCAGGTGTGCCGGTCCGGGGAAATTCGCGCGCTGCCCGGCGTGCGCGAGAAGACGTGCGAGAACATCCTCAAGGGCATCGCCGCCTGGCGGGCCGGGCGCTCCCGCACCCTGCTGGTCCGGGCCCGGGCGGTCGCCGCCCAGGTCGTCGAGGCGCTGCGGGCCCACGGCGGCGTCGAGCACATCGAGGTGGCCGGCTCGCTGCGCCGCTGCCGGGAGACGGTGAAGGACATCGACATCCTGGTCACCTCGACCGAGCCGGCTCGGGTCATCAAGACGCTCGTCACGCTGCCCTCGGTCCGGGAGGTTCTCGCCCACGGCGACACCCGGGCGTCCGTGCGCCATCAGGAGGGGCTCCAGATCGACCTGCGCGTGGTGGAGCCCCAGGCGCTGGGGGCCGCGTTGCAGTACTTCACGGGGTCCCGCGAGCACAATGTCCGGCTGCGCGAGCTCGCCCGCCGGCAGGGACGGAGCATCAGCGAGTACGGGGTGTTCGACGAGCGCACGGGGGCGCGGCTGGCCGGGGCTACCGAAGAGGACGTCTACGCCGCGGTGGGGCTCGGCTGGATCCCCCCAGAACTGCGGGAAGACGCCGGGGAGCTCGAGGCCGCGCGCGCCGGCCGCCTGCCCCAGCTGGTGACGGCCGAGGCGATCCGGGGCGATCTGCACGCTCACACCGACTGGTCGGACGGCCACCTGTCCCTGGAGAAGCTCGTGGAGGCCGCCGAGCGGCGAGGCTACGCGTACATCGTCGTGTCCGATCACTCGCAGTCCACGACCATCGCCGGCGGACTGGGCATCGAGCAGCTGCGGGCCCAGGTGGCCCGGATCCGGGAGCTGCAGCCCCGGTTTCGGATCCGCATCCTCGCCGGCACCGAGTGCGATATCCTGGCGGACGGCACGATGGACTTCCCCGACGAGGTGCTCGGCGAGCTGGACATCGTGCTGGCGGCGGTGCACGCTCGGTTCGGCCAGACTCGCGCCGAGATGACGACGCGCATCGTTCGCGCCCTGGAGAACCCGCACGTGGACGTCCTGGCCCACCCTACCGGGCGGCTCATCGGATCCCGGGAACCGTACGACGTCGACCTGGAGGCCGTGTTCGCCGCAGCGGCTCGGCATGGCAAGGCTCTGGAGATCAACGCCTCGCCCGATCGCCTGGATCTGAACGACGTGCACGCCCGCCGGGCCGCCGAGCTCGGCATCCCCATCGCCGTGAACACCGACACCCACTACCTGTCCAACCTGGACAACCTCGAGCTGGGCCTGGCCGTCGCCCGGCGCGCGTGGCTCGGTCCCGGGCACATTCTCAACGCGCGGCCGCTCGCCGACCTGCTCCTGGCCACCCACCACGCGCGTTGACCGTCGGGAAAGGAGCCCGCGCATGCCCGTGAAGCTGTTCGTCGGCGGCCTGTCGTTCACGACGACCAATGAGAGCCTGCGTGGCGCGTTCGAGCGCTTCGGCGCGGTGACGGCGGCCACGGTGATGACGGACCGCGCGACGGGCCGCTCCCGGGGGTTCGGCTTCGTGGAGATGGCCACGCCCGAGGAAGCCGAGCGCGCGATCAGCAACCTCAACAACACCAGCCTCGACGGCCGCATGATTCGCGTCGACAAAGCGACGCCGCGGGGCTCGGCGCCGCCTCCGCGCCCGGGTTCCAGGCCGGGCGGCCCGCCCCGCCCGTCCGCCCCGGGCAGTCCTCCGGGTGGTGGCTTCGACCCGCGCGCTGCGGGGGGCGGCTGGCCTCCGCGGGGCGGCGGTGGCCGCGGTCAGGGACGTCCGGCTCGACGCCGGCCCGGGGACGACGCCGACCGCCGGCCCCCGAGTCCGCGACGCAAGCCGGGGGGCGAACGCCGCGCCGGGGACAAGGGCAGGAGGAGCGAGGACGGCTTCCGCTGGTGAGCCGAGCGGTTAGGGCGCCCGGCGGCTGATCACCGCCTCCCGCGAGCGCGCCCGGAAGCGCCGCAGCCGGCGCTTGACCCCCCCACCGACGAGGCTCGGCCTCGGCCAGCGCAGGGCGGCGGCCAGGTCCTCGAAGAGCGAGTAGGCCACCGGGGTCACCAGCAGCGTGAGCAGCAGCGAGAGCGTCTGGCCGCCGATCACCACCACGGCGATGGCACGGCGCTCCTCGGCCCCCGGCCCCGTGCCCACCGCCAGCGGGATCATCCCGGCCACGAAGGTCAGCGTGGTCATGAGGATCGGGCGGAGCCGATCGCGGTTGCCCTGAATGATGGCGGCCAGCCGCTCCATGCCCCCGGCCCGCAGGTTGTTGATGTGGTCGATCTGCAGAATCGAGTTCTTCTTGACCACGCCGAACAGCACCAGGATGCCCAGCGCCGAGTAGAGGTTCAACGTGTTGCCGGAGGCCCATAGCGAAAAGAATGCGAAGGGCACGCACAGGGGCAGCGACAGCAAGATCGTCACCGGGTGGATCCAGCTCTCGAACTGCGAGGCCAGAATCATGTACATGAAGACGACCGAGAGCGCGAACGCGAGCAGGAACTCCCCGAACGAGCGCTCCAGCTCGCGCCCTTTGCCCCCGATGTCCGTGGAGTAGCCGAGCGGGAGGTTCATGGCCCGGACCTCGGCGCGCAGCGCCTCCATGCGGTCGGCCAGACCGTAGCCGGCCGCCACGTTGGCCCGCAAGCGCGCCTCGCGCTGCCGGTCGGAGCGGTCGATGCGCGAGGCGCTCTGCGCCGGTTCGATCTGGACCAGGTTGTCCATCCGCACCAGGCCTCCGCCGGCCCGGGCTACCCAGAGTCGCGAGATCGTGCCGGGGTCGTCACGGTCGTCCTCGGCCAGGCGGAGCTGTACGTCGTAGTCGTCGTTGACCGACGGATCGAGGAACTTCGAGACCTCCTCGTCACCGCCCACCATGAGGCGGAGCGCCGTGGCCACGTCCTGGGAGTCCACGCCCAGGTCGGCGGCCCGGGCTCGATCGATGCGGACGCGCAGCTCTGGCTTGTCGAGCTTGAGCGTGGAGTCGGCGTCGATGAGGCCGAGGTCGGGCGCCCGCCGGCGGAGTTGCTCGATGTAGGCGGCGAGCTGCTCGAGGTCGGGCCCGCGCAGGATGAAGTCGATGTCGATGAAGCTGCCGGGGAACCGGAACGACGGCAGGTTCACCACCCGGGCGCGCAGATCCCGGTACTTCCGGAGGCGGAGCCGGACCTCCTGCATCACGTCGCGCTGGCCATAGTTGCCGCGGAACGCCGCGAGTGGTTCGCCCGCCAGGATGCCCGACCAGAGACGGCCGAAGGAAAAGGTCCGCTCCTCGTGCGAGGCCAGCCGGACGTACACCCGGCCTTCGTTCACCGAGCCGAGAAAGGAGCCGCCAGCCGTGGCCAGGACGAGCCGGATGCCGCGGGTCGCCCGCAGCTCCCGCTCCACGGCGCGCATGATCTCGTCCATCGCGGCCAGGCTCGTCCCCTCCGGCGCCCTCACCCGCACCTCGAACTCGGCCTCGTCGACGTTGGACGGAATGTACTCCTGGCGCAGGAGCCCGTAGAGCGGCACCGAGGCCAGGACGACGGCCAGGGCCACCAAGGCCACCAGCGCGCGGTGACGCATGGCGGCGGCCAGGGTCACCGTGTAGCCGCGGTCGAGCCGGGCGTAGAAGCCGCCGCGCGAGCGGGCCGGTTCGTGCCCGGGGGCGGCCACGTTGCGGAAGAACCGGGCGCTCATCATCGGCGTCAGCGTGAACGAAACGAGCAGGCTCACCATGACCGCGGCGGCCGCCGTGATACCGAACTGGTAGAGGAAGCGGCCAGCGATCGAGGACATGAACGACACGGGGACGAAGATGACGACCAGGCTCAGCGTGGTGGCCATGACGGCCAGCCCGATGTCGGCCGTGGCTTCCCGCGCCGCCTCGAAGGGCGACATCTTCTTCTCCTCGATGAACCGGAAGATGTTCTCGAGGACCACGATGGCGTCGTCGATGACGATGCCGACCATCAACACCAGGGCCAGCATGGTGACGCTGTTGAGCGTGAAGTCGAGGGCCCGCATCATGCCGAACGTGGCGATGAGCGAGGCCGGGATGGCCACGCCGGCGATGACCATCGACCGCCAGGAGCGCATGAAGGCCAGCACCACCAGGCTGGCCAGGATGGACCCCAGGACCAGATGCACGTTGATCTCGTGCAGGGCCGCGTAGATGAAGCGCGACTGGTCGGCGATGACGTGGATCTTCACGTCGGGGGGCAGCTGCGCGGTCAGGCGGGGCAGCCGCGCCTTCACGCCTTCGATCACCGCCACCGTGTTGGCTCCCGACTGGCGCCGCACCTCGAGCGTGACGGCCGGCACGCCGTCGAGGCGGGCCGCCGACCGCTGCTCCTTGGTGCCGTCCTCGGCCCGGCCCAGGTCCCGGATGCGGATGGGCGACCCGTTGTGGGTGGCCACGACCAGATTGTCGAAGGCCCGGGCGTCGGCCAGCCGGCCCATGGTGCGGAGCGTCTGCTCGCGGGCGCCCGCGGTGACGTTGCCCCCGGGCAGGTCGCTGTTCTGGCGGACCAGGGCGTCGCGCACCGCGGTGATGGGCAGCTGGTAGGCGGCCAGGCGATCGGCGTCGATCCAGATGTTGATGGCGCGCTCGAGGCCGCCGACGATGCGGACCTCACCGACGCCGGGTGCCCGCTCGATGGCCACCTTCACCGTCTTGTCCGCCAGCTCGGTCAGCTCGCGGATGGGGCGGTCGCCCGACAGGGCCAGCGTGACGACGGGCGCCGAGTCGTTGTCGTACTTGGAGATGACCGGCGGGGTCGTATCCTCGGGCAGGTCCTTGAGGATGGCGGACACGCGGTCGCGGATGTCCTGGGCGGCGACGTCGATGTCCCGCTTGAGGTCGAAGGTGGCGATGACGACGGTCGAACCCTGGCCGGCGATCGCCCGCAGCTCATCGATGCCCTCGACGGTGTTCACCGCCTCTTCGATGCGCTGGGCGACCTGGACCTCGATCTCCTCGGGCGAGGCGCCCGGTAAGGAGGTGCGGATGGTCACGGTGGGCAGGTCCACCGAGGGAAAGCGGTCGACCCGGAGCTGCGGATAGGCGGCGGCGCCGACCACGACGAGCGACAGCACGATCATGGTGGCGAAGACCGGGCGTCGGATGCAGACCGCGGCCAACTTCTGCATCAGCGCGCCGCCCCCGGCACCACCGTCACCTGCTGGCCGCCCACGAGATTCCCCGGCTGGACCACCACCGCTTCGCCCTTGTCGAGCCCGCTCACGACCTCGACGTGCTCGCCGAGCCGGCGGCCGAGCTGGACGCGCTTTTCGACCGCGCGGCCGTCGGCCACCGCGAGCACCTTGTCGATGCCGGCGAAGGTGACGATCGCCGAGGCCGGCACCACCACGACCGGGCGGCCGGCGTCGGTGGTGATCTCGGCCTTGGCGAAGGCGCCGGGTCGCAGCGCCCCCCGCGGGTTGGGGATCTCGGCCTCGACGAGCAGCGTGCGGCTCTGCTCCTCGATGGCCGGGCTCAGCCGCACCACGCGGCCCCCGTAGCTGGCGGAGTCTCCCTCGACGGTGAGCCGAACTTTCTGTCCGGGCCGCACATCGGCGGCGTCACGCTCGGGCACCGCGACGCGGAGCCGGAGCGGGTCGAGCTGCACGACCGTGGCGACGGGAGTGCCGGCCGCCAGGTACTGGCCGACGGACGCCCGACGCTCGCGGGCGGCGCCGTCGATCGGCGAGGTCAGCGTGGTGTCGGCGAGCTGCTGGCGGGCCAGCTCCAGCTCCGAGCGGCGCTGGGCCAGCACGGCCTGGCGATTGCGGACCTCCTCGACGGCGTCCTGGTATCGTGCCTCGGCGACCTGCAGAGCGGCCACGGCGGCGTCCAGCTGGGCGCGGGCCACCAGCTGCTGCTCCCAGAGCTTGACCATCCGCTCGCGCGTCAGGCGGGCCTCCACGAGGACGGCCCGGGCCTGGGCCACGACCGCCGTCTCCTCGATGTTCACGCGGGTGTCCGTGCCCTCCGGCGACAGACCGACCCGGACCCTCGCCTGCCGGAGGGCCGCCTCGGCCTGCTCGACCCGGAGCCGGAAGTCCGTCGGGTCCAGCCGGGCCAGAGCCTGGCCCCGCCGCACCCGGCTGCCCAGGTCGACGAGGATCTCGCTCAGGCGGCCGGCGACCTGGAACCCGAGCACGACCTGGTCCTCGGCGGCCAGGGTGCCCGTGGCGATCACCGTCCGGGCCACCTGTCGTTCACCGGCCGGCTCCACCTTCACTGCGCGCTGGGCTGGCGCCGGCGTCGCCGACTTCCTCTGGGGAGAGGCCGTGGCCGGTTGATCGGGCCCGCAGGCGCCGGCCGCCAGGCCGACCGCGACGAGAACCAGCAGGTTCAGAAGCGGCTGGGGACGCCCGGACATCGTCCGGACATTGTCCCCCAGAACGCCCCCAGACGCTAAGCCTGGTCACCGCGCGAAGTGATGCCCTAGTCTAGGCGAGCAGCAGCCGACCGACCAGGAGCGTGAGGGGTCGCGGGCTTGGCTCGGCGGCTGATCAACCTGAGTGTCAGGGAGCGAGACGGCCGGGTGCGAAGATCAGGATCGACTGGACGGTATCCGCGGCACTCTCGAGATTGAACGCGATGCCGGGCTCGGCGTACCAGTGCCGGCCGCCGACCGGGGGCCCGTAGCGCTCGGCCACCCATACCATCGGCGCGCCAAGCTCGATGCCCCGCACGGTGCGCGGCGAGCGAGCCGGGACCTGACCGTCGATGACCGTGAACCCGATCGCCTCCAGCCGCCCCGCCCGGGCGTGGACCTCCAGGCGGACGTGCGGCAGGATCTCATACCGCAAGAGCCGGCCCGCCAAGGGGGACGCCAGCGTCTCGTCGGGAGCCCCGAAGAGCGCGAGCACGGCGTCTTCCTCCTGGCCGAGCTGCAGACTCGCCGCGCTGGCGCCGTCGATCGCCGGCCAGTCCAGCGCCGACCGCCGAGGCGGCTCCTGGGCGAGCGCCGCACCGGCGAGCAGCAGCATGACCAGGAGCACCGCTGCCCTGAGACGCCGGCTCATGGCGCAGTCCGCCCGGTCACGTGGTACTCCCCGGCCGTCGGCCCGCCGGCGGCCAGCGGCCGCGGCCCCTCCAGTGGCTCGAGCTCGGCGCTCACGCGGTGGAACCGCAGGTCCTCCACGTTGAAGAGCCAGTACGGCGCGAGCAGCCGGTAGCGCAGGTCGATGCGGTCGAGAAACGTGAACTCGCGGGGCTCGGTCACCAGGCGCACCGAGCGTTCCAGGATCCGCAGGGGCCCGGTGGTCACGGTCGCCAGCAGCAGGGCACTCTCACCGTTCGCGCTCAGGAGGCTCACGTCGCTGGGCAGATCGGTCGGGATGTCGAGCCCGGCCAGCCGGGTCACCGTCCCCTCGGCTGGCGCCCACCGGTAGGGCACCCAGCGCTCGACGTTCTGGACGTGGATCCAGCCCAGCACGGCGAAGCGGTTGTCGGGGCCCGCCCGCACCACGCCCATGATCCCCAGTGGGGCCGGCGGCGGGATGTCGTAGACGGCGGTCACGAACGCGATCGCGGCGACGGCGCCCATCTGCTTGCGGCCCCCGGGGACCTTCGTGATGGTCGTCTCGTCCTGGCGCACGACCGTGAAGCTGTCCACGAAGCCGGCGGCGACGAGCTCGGGCCGGTGCAGCCCGGGCAACGTCCACTGCGAACTGCCGAGGGCCCCGGGCAGGGTCGCCACCACCGAGGGGTCGCCGGCCACCGTCGTCCCGGCGTACAGGCTGAAGTCGTAGGGATAGACCCAGACGCTGGCCTGCTCCCCGTCCTCCGCCGAGATGTGGGTGATGAAGGCGTCTACCTCGGTGAACTCGTCCTCGGTGGTGAAGGTCAGGTTGACCACGTCCCCGCCCGACTTGGCCACCACCGTGCGCTGGGTCAGGTTCACCAGGAAATGGAGAACCTGGATCGAGGGGGAAAACAGTGCGACCGCCCGCTGGCTGCTCGTGGGCCCCACAACACCCTGGGCGTCGTGGGCATGCACGGGCACGAAGAGCAGCCGCTGGTTGAGGCTCACCTGCACCAGCGCCAGGACGTCGCCCTCGCGGCTGACGAAGACATCGCTCACGAACCAGCCGTAGGGCCTGGCCGTCGTGAAGAACGGCAGCTCGGTGCGTGGCACGAACGTCTCGTCGATGGCAAAGGTCTGCGCGAACGGCACCGTCGGCTCGACGCTCAGCACTTCGCGTCGCTCGAGCGTCAGCAAGCCCACGGGCGCCCCCTCGCCGATGCTGACCTCCTCCTTGACGTGGAAGGTCAGCAGGTGCTGGCGATAGTTGTGGGTCCGCCGATAGTGCACCGCGGTCCCCAGCTCCACCGGGCTGGCGCCCAGGCGCAGGAGCGGCCCGACCGGGGCCAGATCGACCACCCGGCTGGCCGGGTCCAGTGGGTCCGCCTTGAGCGGCACCACCGGGGAGCCTTCCGGCCGGTTGATCCGGTAGGCTTGGAAGTGCATGTCGTTGGCGGGCAGGAACGTCTGGGCCAGCAGCAGGTTGTCGACGTCGCCCCACTGCAGCCGGCCGGGCGCCGTCCCGAGCCCGAGCGGGAAGATCCCGTCGGCCGTGCGCAGCATCCAGTCCGTCGCGCCCTTGAAGAACTGCTCGACCGCCCGGCCGCCGACCTTGCCGATGACGGCCTCCGGCTCCTGCCCGAGCGTGCCCTTGAAGACCGCCGTCAGCGGTTGCGCCTCCACGTCCCGAGCGATCGGGAAAGTCGTGAGCGGCTGATCCGCGGCGATCTGCCCGACGGCGGACTCGGCGACCTTGGTTCGATCGCCCGCGAGGGTATCGGCGTAGAGCTCGATGGTCCCGGGCCCCAGCGTCTCCCCGGAGCGGTTGGTCACCGTCACCTGCGAGGCGGTGAGGTCGCTCGGGTTGGCGCCGATCCCCAGGTCGAGCTTGCCGCGGAAGAAGTGGTTGATCAGGCCGGCCGAATGGCCGACCGCCCGCGGCAGCAAGATCTCGCCGGCCCGCCTGATGGTGAACCGGTTCACCGTGAACACCTCGTTTTCCTGCCGTCGCCGCAAGTCGCGGTCGAACAGTGAGTAGCTCGTCATCCGCGAATTCCGAATCACCGATCCGGTGAGGCGATCGTCGATGTCGTTGCCAAAAAACGTCACGGTGCCCTGCAAAGGACTGGTCGGAATGAGGGTTCGTATGTCGACCTCTTCACGCAGGCTGAGGGAGAGTCGAGGTAGCGGATACCCCCCGCCGGTGCTGCCATCGTCGGTACGGCTGACGTTCGTGTCCTCGGAGATGAAGTTTCGATTCGTAAACTCGGCAAACCCTCGGCCGTCACCGGTCCGCCAGAACTGACGCCCGTCCGTGAACGCGGGCACAGGATATCCGCCGAAGTCGTATTGCTCCTTCTCCTCGTCGATCTTCCCTTCGAAGAGACTCCCGACGAGATGCATATCGTTGCGCGTATGCTCGGGCGATCCCATGTCCTGAATGAGATGAATCACGTGCCCCAGGGTTTGAAAGGTCCGGGTCATCTGCGCTTCCCGCTGGCTCGAGGTCCCGGCGGTCAGGGCGTCGAAGAAATATCGGCGAGCGTCGCGCCAGGAAAAACCCTGGCCGGCAATCTCCTCCGGTTCCTCAAGGGCCCATTCGAACGCCCGGCGTCCCAGGAGAATCCCGACGCTCAGCCCCCGATCGAAGTGGGGATCGTAAAAGTGATGTCGGAATCTCAGTGGCTGGCGCGAGAAGAACGCGAGCGAATCTTCCCTGACGCTGCCCTCCTGCACCCAGCGCGACGGTCGCAGCCGCTGCCCATCCGTTCCCTGCAATTCCGCGCTCGGCGAGAGTGCCAGCTCTTGTTCGAGATAACCCTGCGTCAGGATAGACGCTTCGACTGCATGATCTGTGATGATTCGGTGTGTCTCAATCTCGAAAGCGGAAGTGGCAGCGGCCCCGACAAGCTGCAGGATGGTCGCAAGGGCCGAAACGGTTGGTCGCCCCTGTCCGATCATTTTCTTTTCCCTTGAAGTCGCGATTCGATATCCAGGAAGAATTCTTCTATTCGCTGCGGCCTCACCTCCCTAGGACTTACTGGGTTGGTTCGGAAATAGTCGCGCTCGGCGAGCAACGTCTGATAGAGCTGCCTCGCGTTGAGGGTATCCTCCCATTCAACCTGACTCTCGACGTGACGAAGATGTCGAAACCACTCCATCGGCGTACCCCGAAAGGGCTCGACCTGGATCGTGAGGCCGTTCCACATCGACTCCTGTACGACGTCGCTGGCTGTGCCCTCGTGCCACTGGGTGGCCTCACGCAAGTCTCGGGTCGACATCGTCCGGTAGTTCGGGTACGCCTTCTCGACCTCGCGGCGCGACTCGTTGTAGAGGACGAGAGGGACATACCCCCGTTTGAAGAACACGAGCCGTGGTGAGCTCCGGCGAAACTCCGTGAGTGGGGGACGCATCCTGGGCCCCCAGCCAGGTATCGAGAAGCGCCCTTGGTGGTCGGTGAGGGTCTCGCTCACCTGCAGGCGTGGACCGAGGCCGGAAATCGCCTTGAGTTGCCAGATGGCGACGACGATGACCCCGGACAGCGGGCTGCCGCTGACTTCGTCCACCACGGTGGCCTGGACTGGGTTCGCGGAATAGAACGGCGGCGCTATGGCCCACACGAGCACTGGGGCACTAACGAGATAAGTCAAGAGGAGGAGGGCGAAGCCGCGGATCCCAGCGAACCACCACCTGAGGTCGCTCGGCCGGCCCCAGATCGCGCTCACTTCGTCCCCTGATTCGCTTGTCGGCGCGCCCGCTGGGCCTCGTTGACCATCCATTCGAACTCTGGCCGCCCCATCCGTCCACGCCTGACGTCTTCCGGCAAGGTCTGCTGCTCGGCCTCGATTGCCATGACGATCTCCGGCAGCCGTGGCTCGGCGGCACTGATCACGATCAAGACGAGGCCCTGTAGGAGCTCTGAAAGCTCTATCGCTCGCTCGACAGGCGGGCCCACAAACAAGCTCAGCGGGATAGTGGGGACCTCCCGCTGGCCCACGAGCCTAGCCAGCGGAACAGACTCCACGCGATAGTCGCGCCGGAAAAGGATAACGCCCGAACGATCCAGGCTGGCTCGTTTGCCGCAGTCAGAAACCCATTTCGGTAAGATGAAGGTGCCATCGCCGGCGGACTTCGTCTCGGCGATGTGCAGCGTCACGCTGGATTGCTCGCTGAGCCAGACTCCGAAGACAGACGCTCCGGCGATTGGCAACCCGGTTCTGGCGGACACGACCTGGCCGCGCATCGCGGGGACCACGACCTGGCGCCCCACCGTCCCGGCAGCGGCCACCCCCATCCGGGAAGATGCCAAGGAGGGCCGCTGGTCGGCGCCGAGAGACGGACTGGCCGCGGCAAAGAGCAGGCCGGCAGCGAGAGGGGCGCTGATGAGCACACCCATGTGAGCTAGCGTCGCACCCACGGCGTCCGCTTCACATCGCCGCAATCTTCCATAGCCCGTCTTCATCGCGCATGAAGTAGACGAAGTGGACGAAGGTCGCGCCATCCCGGTCCTGGGTCGTCAAGTACTCTGCAGTCGCCCCGTCGATTGATTGCAAGACGAGATCACGTAGATCGGCCGCCATGGCCGGCAGATCCGTTCCTAACCGCTGGAAGGCCCCTCGATACTTCTCTCTCGCCGGCCCCACGATCATCGCCGCGGCCCCATCGATATCGCCGCGCGCCAGGGCCTGCCGGAATGCCGCCCATCGATCCTGGAAGACCGTGTCGAGTCCCGCGCGATCAAAGACCTCCACCACGGCCCCTAGTGTGGTGCGCTGGCCCTGCATATCCGTGACCATCACCGAGGCGAGGTACACTCCCGGCGTCGCGTAGGTGAAGCTCAGCCCTCGAAGGTTGGCCCCGACGAAGTCGGAAACGCCGTCTCCATCGGCATCAAGCTCAACGCTCGCCGGACCGGGGACACCGTGCAAAGCAAATGAAACCGTCAGCGGGCCGACGCCACGGCGCGGATCGGGCAGCAGCACGCGAGCGGAGTCGGCGGCACCGACCACAACGATGTCGATGGCGTGACTCGCGGTCGCGCCCGTGCCGGTTGCGGCAGCAGCGGTGAGACTAGTGGTTTCGGCGTCGACTGCAATCTGGGCTGCGAACACGGTCCCCTGGACAGCGGCGGGGACGCCGTTCACGGCGACGCCCACTTTGCCGCCGGCAGCATCGATCGTTCCACGCACGACAACGGCCCCGGCCGGGACAGTCACGCCGTCCGCGGGCTCGGTGATCGTCACGCGCAGGCTGCGGATCGTGAAGCCCCGTTCGGCCGCGGTGGGATCCTCGTTGCCCGCCCGGTCACGCGCCTTGACCCGGAAGACGTGCGCGCCCTGGACCAGCCCGGTGAACGTGGCGCTGGTGGCCGGCGCGAATGCCGACCACGGGCCGTCATCCAGGCGGTAGGCGAACTGCAGGTGCTCGGCCAGCGCCAGGTTGTCGGTCCCCGTGAACGCGAACGTCGCCGCCGTCTCCGAGGTGGCGCCGGTCGGGCCCTGGGTGATCTCAGTGTCCGGTGGCGTGTTGTCCACGATCGCGGCCCGGTTGACCGTGGCGAGGTTCTGGGCCCGGTCGGCCGCCGCCGCGCCGAGCGTGTGGGCACCGTCGCCGACGTTCGTGGTGGTCCACGACGCCGTCGCAGTGACGGACGGCGCCGGCGGGGCGGGGGCCAGCGCCGCCTCGAGCGGCTGGCTGTTCACGCTCAGGGCCAGGCTCGCGACCTCGCTACCGCCATCGCTGGCCTGCACCTGGAGAGTGACCAGTCCGCGGAGATGCGCTCCGGCGGGAGGGGACTGGAAGACGAGGCCGGGGGCGACGTCGTCGTGCCGGGTCGCCGGCGTCGCCGCCGGCGATGTCAGCCCGTCGCCCCCGTGCGGTGTGGCGAAGACTTCGAGATCGTTGGCGTCGTTCAGGACTAGTGGGACCGAGACATTGAAGGCGCCAGCCGTGCCCGAAGAGCCGGTCGCTACAGTCGTCGCCTCGTTGACCACGATGTCGATCCGGCTGTTGGGCTCGGTCGTGCCGCTGATAGCGAGCGGCGACCGGGTCGTGAACGCCGGCACGGCGGTGAGTGTCGGCGCCGGTGGGGCGCGGAAGCGCACCAGGCGGCCCGAGCGGCCATCGGCGAGATAGAGCGAGCCGTCCGGACCGAAGGCCACGCCCTGGGGGTCCTCGAGCTGCTGGGCGAACGTCGTGACGTGCAGGTCGGGACGCACCTTGCCGATGGCGCGCCGGGCCGGATCGACGTCCCCGAAGAGTTCCTTCGAGGATAGATAGAGGGCCGAATGGTGGTCCGGCACGATCCCCACTGGCTGCTTGAGCCCGGCGCCGACGAAGGTGACCGGGGCGCCGAGCCCGCCGCCGCCGAGGATGGGGTAGCGGAGAAGCGTGCCAGCCGAGTCGGGGCCGCTCTCGAGCCCCTTGGTGGCCGCGATCAGGCTGTCGTCGAGGAGCGCGAGTCCTTCGAGTCGCCGGATCCCCGTCGCGACGACGGCCAGAACGCCGTCGGGGCGCAAGCGCAGGATCTCGCGGCCTTCCGTCGTGTCCAGGCCGTCGGCGGCAAAGAGCCGGTGGGCGCTGATATACACCGCCCCGTCGGGGGCGACAACCAGCCAGCGCGGCGTCTTGATGCCGGTGGCGAGCACGGTAAGCGTCCCGCTCGGCTCGAGCCGCAGCACGCGCCCGGCCCGTTCCTCCGCGATCAGCAGGCGGCCGTCCGTGTCGAAAGCGAGCCCTGCCGGGCGATCCAGGCCCGTCGCGGCGGTAGCGAGCTGCGCCGAGGACGCGAGCCTGTAGATGACCCCGGCGCTACGCTCGGCGACGTAGACGGTGCCGTCCTCCATGACCGCCACGCCGACCAGTTCGACCTGGCCATCGAGAAGCGTCTCGAATGGCGCCAGCGCAGTGATCGGCTGGACCAGCGCGTCGCTCGTCGACGGGCTCAGAGCGGCGACCAGGACTGACGGGAGCGCGCGCAGGAAGTGCGGCCGACAACCGCGACGCCGTCTACCATCTCCAACCATCGGGCCTCCACACGGCTGCGCGGACGCGCGCTGCGCGTGCTGGTGAATGTTCTGTGGCAGGGTGAGCGAAACGATCTGACCGCGTCAAGAGTGTCACGTCCGATACGGCGCGCGAAGATACAGCTAGGCTTGACCGCGACTATTCGCGGACGGTCCGCCACGTCCGATCAGAGCAGCAGCCAGCCGCTGAGGAGCGTGAGCGGCGTGAGGGGGACGCCGACCCGGCAGTACTCGGCGAGCCCGATCCTGATTCCGGCGCCCCGGGCGACCGCACCAGACACACGAGGTCGTTGACGAACAGGGCGGACAGGACGCCGGCCGCGCCCGTCACCACCACCAGAGCGGCCATCGGCGTGCGGGCCCAGCGGAGCGTCCACGTCGTGACGAGGCGGAAGAACCCGGACAATCTCAGGTAGGCGGCCACGATCATCATCCCGAAGAGCAGGACGAGGGTGTTGGCGTCGACCGCGGCAACCGCCTCGCTCCAGGGAAGCGCGCCGCTGGCGACCATGGCGGCTGCCCCAAGACGGCCACGCCCGTGCGGTCGATCCGGAAGGGAGGCAGCCGACCGAGGCTCGGCGCGGGAGGCCGCGGTAGAATGGCGGACGCCCGGGCTCACGGGCCGTCCGACGACTCGATCCGGCCGGTGGCGAGCCGGCCCAGGAGAACCGCATGGACTTCGCGTACTCGGCGCGCACTCGGATGTACATGGAGCAGTTGACGGACTTCATGGGCAAGTACGTGTACCCGAACGAGCAGACGTTCGTGGAGCAGCTCGGCTCGGGGCCCTCCCGCTGGCAGGTGCCGCCGATCATGGAGGAGCTCAAAGCCCGGGCCCGTGAGCGCGGGCTCTGGAACCTCTTTCTCCCGGAGAGCGAGCACGGTGCCGGCCTCGCCAATGCCGAGTACGCCCCGCTGTGCGAGATCATGGGGCGCTCCCCCATCGCCCCGGAGATCTTCAACTGCGCGGCCCCCGACACCGGCAACATGGAAGTGCTCGTCCGCTACGGGACCGAGGAGCAGAAGCGACAGTGGCTGGCGCCCCTGCTGGAAGGCAAGATCCGCTCAGCCTTCGCCATGACCGAGCCCCGGGTCGCCTCCTCCGACGCCACCAACATCGAGTCGTCCATCGTGAGGGACGGTGACCACTACGTGATCAACGGCCACAAGTGGTGGACCTCGGGGATCGGCGACCCCCGCTGCCGGATCATCATCTTCATGGGCAAGAATGACCCCACGAACCCCGATCGCTACAAGCAGCAGTCCATGATCCTCGTCCCCCGCGACGCACCGGGGATCAAGATCGTGCGCATGCTGACGGTCTTCGGCTACGACGACGCGCCGCATGGCCACGGCGAGGTGCTGTTCGAGAACGTGCGCGTCCCGGCTGGCAACATGCTGCTGGGCGAGGGCCGCGGCTTCGAGATCGCCCAGGGCCGGCTGGGGCCTGGCCGCATCCACCACTGCATGCGGCAGATCGGCGTCGCCGAGCGGGCGCTCGAGCTCATGTCCAGGCGCGCCCACGAGCGGGTGGCCTTCGGCAAGCGGCTGAGCGAGAACGACATCACGCTGGAGCGGATCGCCCAGTCGCGCATCGAGATCGACCAGGCGCGGCTGCTCGTGCTCCATGCCGCCTGGCTCATGGACACCGTGGGCAACAAGGCGGCGCGCCAGGCCATCGCCGAGATCAAGGTGGCCGTCCCCAACGTGACCCTGCGGGTGGTGGACCGGGCCATGCAGCTGCACGGAGGCGGGGGCGTCAGCCAGGCCTTCCCCCTCGCCTTCTGGTGGGCCCACTCCCGCACGCTGCGGTTCGCCGACGGGCCCGACGAGGTGCACCGCCGTCAGATCGGCCGGCTGGAGCTCCGCAAGCACATGTGAGCCGCCCCGGCGGCTAGGCCTGCCGACGCCGCAGCATCTGCTGGAGGCTCTGGCGGCTCACGCCCAGCCGCTCGGCAGCACCGGTCTTGGAGCCGCACTCGCGCAGGGCGTCCTCGATCATCCGCCGCTTGAGCTGCTCGATAGCGGCGTTGAGCGTCAACGGGCCGGCGACCGACCCCGGGTCCTGGCGGAGGCGATCCGAAAGGTCGCCGGGGGCGATGAGACAGCCGTCGCCGGCCAGCATCACGGCGCGCTCGATCTCGTTCTCCAGCTCGCGCACATTGCCGGGAAAAGGGTAGGCGCGCAGGCAGCGCATCGCTTCGGGGCTGATCCCCGGCACCGCCCGTCGCGCGCGCTGTCGGCAGAGCTTCAGGAAGTGCTCGGCCAGCGCCGGAATGTCTTCCGGCCGCTCGCGCAGCGGAGGCAGGCGAATGGGGAACACGTTGAGCCGGTAGTAGAGGTCACGGCGGAAGCGGCCGGCCTCCACCTCGGCGTCGAGGTCGACGTTCGTCGCGGTGATGACCCGCACATCGACCTTGCGGCCGGTGCTGGCGCCCACACGCCGTATCTCCCCCTCCTGCAGCACACGGAGCAGGCGCAGCTGCATGGCCGGGGACGTCTCGCCCAACTCGTCCAGGAAGATCGTGCCGCCGTCGGCGTCCTCGAAGAGGCCCTTCCGCTCGGCGACGGCGCCCGTGAAGGCCCCGCGCACGTGGCCGAAGAGCTCGGACTCGAGCAGGGAGTCGGGCAGGGCGCCGCAGTTCTGGGCGACGAACCTGGCGCCCCGGCGCGGCCCGCTGTCGTGCAGCAGCCGGGCGAACAGCTCCTTGCCAGTCCCCGTCTCGCCGAGCAGCAGCACGGTCGTGTCGGCGTCGAGCACCCGACGGGCCAGCGCGACGGCTGGCCGGAGACCCGTTTCGGCCCCGATCAAACGGTCGAACGACAGGGGCCGGGCGCGGATCTCGCTGGCCTCCCGGCGCAGCGTGTTCAGCGCGAGCTCCAGCTCGTCCCGGAGGCGAGCGTTGTCCCGGGCGAGGGTGTACCGCTCGGCCCCGCGCCGCACGATCACCAGCAGCTCTTTGGGGTCCCAGGGCTTGGCCACGAAGTGATAGATGTGTCCGGTGTTGATCGCTTCCATGAGGCTGTCGACGTCGGTGTAGGCGGTGAGCACGATGCGCACGGACTCGGGGACGATCTCCTGGCTGCGGCGTAGCAGCTCCACGCCGGTCATGACCGGCATGCGGTAGTCCGTCACGATCACGGCGACGTCGGGCTCGGCCCGCAGCAGCGCGAGGGCCTCCTCGCCGCCCGGGGCGCGGAGGACCCTGAACTCCTCGGCCAGGATGGCCTCCAGCGCGTCGAGCACGCGCAGCTCGTCATCGACGATGAGGACGGTCGGCTGCTCCACGCTTCCTCCCGCCGTCAGCCCAGTCCCACCGGCGCCGACGCGTCGGCCGTGGCGCCGAGGATCTCGTAGAGCGTCGCGCGCTGGCGGATGCCTTTGAGCCGCGGCGTCCCGAGCTCCCGGTAACGGACGCGGTCCCGGACCTGACGAAACGTCTCCTCGCCGGCGATGATATGCGCCCCGAAGAGCCGTGTCATCCGCTGGATGCGGGCCGCGGCGATCATGGGACGCCCGACCACGACCAGCTCGCGGCGCTGGCCGGAGCCGATCGTGCCGGCCATGACCCGGCCGGAGGAGATCCCGATCCCGATGTCGAACACCGGCCGCCCCGCCGCCGCCCACCGCCCGGCCAGCAGGCGGACTTCGCCGACCATGTCGAGGGCCGCCTGTACCGCCCGGGCTGCCGCGTCGCCGTCCACTTCGTGCACGCCGAAGAGAGCGACGATCTCGTCGCCGATCAGCTGCTCGACAGTTCCCTGGTGGCGGAAGATCACGTCGATCATGGCGTTGAAGTACTCGTCCAGCAGGTGGATGACCACGGGTGCCGGCGTGGTCTCGGTGAGGCGGGTGAACCCCTGGATGTCGGCGAAGAGCACGGTGGCCTGCCGCCAGTCGCCGGGCAGCTCCAGCAGCGTGGGGTTGGCCAGCGCCAGATCGACGAGCCGGGGCGAGACGTAGCGCTGGAGCTGGGCGCGCAGCGCGGCCTCGCGGACGAGGTCGGCCTGGGCTGCCTGCAGGCTGGCCACCGCCGATTCCAGGGCTCGGTTCTTGACGGCGAGATCCTGGACGAGCTGCTCGCGTTCGCGCACCAGACGATAGCGCTCCAGGCCGCGCTGGACGATGTGGGTGAGCTCCCTGGGGTCCCAGGGCTTGAGGACGAAGTGATAGATGTTGGCGGCGTTGATCGACTCCATCAGCGCGTCGGCGTCGGTGAACGCCGTCAAGAGGATGCGCACCGTCTCGGGAGAGACCTCACGGCTCCGGGCCAGCAGGTCGGTCCCCAGCATGCCCGGCATGCGCTGGTCGCTGAGGATGACCGCTACCGGTTCCGCGGCGAGCAGGCGCAGGGCCTCGTCACCGCGGTCGGCCCGGAGGACCCGGTGCTCCATGGCCAGCAGCGCCTCCAGCGAGTCGAGCACGCGGGGCTCGTCGTCCACGACGAGCACGGTCGCCGTCTCGGCCACGGTCAGGCTTTCCGGTCCAGCGGGATGCGGACGGTGAAGGTGGCGCCCTGCCCCGGCGGGCTCTCGGCGGTGATCTCGCCGCCGTGCTTCTTGACGATCTCGTAGGAGATCGAGAGCCCCAGCCCCGTCCCCTCCCCGACCGGCTTGGTGGTGAAGAACGGATCGAAGATCCGGCCGATCGTGTCGGGCGCGATCCCGGGGCCGGTGTCGGTGACGCGTACGACCGCGAACTCATCCTCCCTCGCCGTCTCGATCGTGATGGTCCCCGGCCCCGCGATGGCCTGGGCGGCGTTGGCCAGGAGGTTCAGGAACACCTGGTCCATCTGCGACCGCACGCACTCCACCGAGGGCAGCGGACCGTACTTCCGGTCCACGGTGATGCGATCCTTGAGCAGGTGATTGAGCAGCGTGAGGCTCGACTCCAGCTCCTCGTGCAGGTCCACCGTCTGCCAGGCCTCGTCGCTGGTGCGGGCGAACACTCTCAGATCGCGCACGATCTTGCGGGTCCGCTCCGCCCCTTCGCGGATCCCCTGGATCATGGGATCGAGGTACTTGAGCGCGTAGTCGAGCTTGAGCGTCTGCCACTGCTCGGCGATGCGGGCGTGGTCGGACTCGCCGAGCGCGGCCGAACGGTACGCCTCCACGATCCGGCGCAGGCGGCTCACGAAGTCCTCGAGCGTCGACACGTTCGACGAGACGAACCCGATCGGGTTGTTCAGCTCGTGGGCCACGCCGGCCACCAGCTGCCCGACCGACGCCATCTTCTCGCGCTGGATGAGCTGCATCTGGGTGGCCTGGAGATTCCGGTAGGCGGCCTGCAGCTCCTCGTTGGCGGCCCGGAGCTGCTCGGTGCGCACCCGGACCTTCTCCTCCAGGCCCCGGCTGAGCTCCTCGATGGTCTGGAAGCTCTCGGCCCGGTCCACGGCCATGGCCACATGGTTGGCCACGGCCGCCAGCAGCTCGGCGTCGCTCTCGCC
>DASTFB010000003.1 GCA_035709005.1 Candidatus Methylomirabilota bacterium
GGCCCAACGCCCTGGCGCCAGGGCGTGCGCGACGCTCGAGCTACCGTGGACGACGTTCTCGAGCGGCGGCAGCGAGGCCGGCGAGCCTGGGCACCTGAGGAGCCCGAGCGCAGGCCCAGCCGGATCGTCGCCGTCACCGTCATCGCCCTGATCGTGCTGCTGACCGCGGTGTTCCTGAGCACGGAATTCTGGCCAGGAGGTTTGTCCGCGCTCACCCGCTGGATCGCTCCGCCGGACAGGCAGGCCGTCGCCAGTCGTCCCGCCCTCGACCCGGTTCCCGTCCCCACCGAGCCTGCCGCCCCCAGCGAGCCCGCCGCCGTGACAGAGGGTTCGTCGACGACGGACGCGACCGTCAGCACCGAGGCTGCACCCCCGGCGCCCGCCGCCCCGAGCGAGCCGGCCGCTGCAAGCCTGCCGGCCGCCCCGGCCGCACCTGCTCCAGGAAGGCTCGAAGGCCCGGGCCGGTCCGGGATCCCGCCCCGGCCAGAGGAGCCAGCGAGCACGCCCGGCCCAAGCACCAGCGTGGAGCGGATGGCGACGTTCCTGATCGGACGCGACGGCCCCGAGCGGGCCGTCCAAACGGCGCTCACCGTCGCCAGGTTCTATCCAGCGAACACCGACGATTTCAAGTACTGGCACGGCGTCGCCGCCGCGATCCGCGGCTCGACGGCGCGGACAGGCGAGCGAGACGAGGGCGTCCGACGCTGAGAGGCCGTCCCTCGATGCTGACTCAGAGCTCCCAGGGCGGCTCGATGGCCAGTGGCACCTCGATGAGCGTGGGACCGTCGGCGCGGAAGGCCGCCTGAAGAGCGCCCGCGAGCGCGTCGACCCGGCTGACGCGCACGCCACGGGCGCCGAAGGCGTGAGCCAGAGCGAGGAAATCGGGGTTGGCCAGATCGGCCTCGCCCCAGCGGCCGTAGAGTCGCTCCTGCAGCCACTTGATGGCGCCGTAGCGGTCGTCGTTCATGACGACGAAGGCGATCGGCAGCCGGTACTTCACGGCGGTGGCCAGCTCACCGACCGAGAACATGAAGCCGCCGTCACCGACAACGCTAGCCACCGGCCGGCCCGGCCGGGCCACCTGCGCCCCGATCGCCGCAGGGACCGCATACCCGAGGACCGCCGTCCCGATCGGGTACAGAAACGTCCTCGGGAAGACAACAGGAAATCGCCATTCCATCCAGTAGTTGATACCCGTCTGATCATTGACGACTATACCGTCGCGTGGCACTGCTTCCCTGAGAGCGGCG
The DNA here is from genome assembly GCA_035709005.1 of Candidatus Methylomirabilota bacterium. NCBI lineage: Bacteria > Methylomirabilota (SeqCode) > Candidatus Methylomirabilota bacterium. The sequence continues at coordinate 1,251 of DASTFB010000003.1, forward strand.
ATGAGGCCGGCCACCTCGTCGGTATAGGCCGGGCTCGCCGTCTGCCGGAGGGTGGCCAGTCGGCCCCGGTCCCAGCCGGCGCCGCCCGCACCGGCTCCCAGGGCGTCGACGAGCCTGCCCAGGCCGTCCCGGGCGTCGCCCACGATGGCGAGCTGCGGCTTGAACAGCTTGCCGATCACGCTCGGGTCGAGGTCGAGGTGGATGAGCGTCTGGCTCTCTGAGAAGGAGAGCTTCAGCAGCAGGCCCTGCGTCGAGCGCGCAGCGAAGCGGCAGCCCACGGCGAAGACGACATCGGCGGCGCGAATGGCGGGCTCGCTGGCGCGACCGTTGGGGAGCACGCTGAGCCACAGCGGATCGTCTTCGGCGATCGCCCCGCGGCCCATCACCGTGGTGATGACGGGAGCACCCAGTCGGCGGGCCAGCGCCACAAGCTCGTGCTCCGCGCCGCTGGCGATGACGCCGCCGCCAGCGATGATGAGCGGGCGCTCGGCTCGCCCGAGCCGGCGGGCAGCCTCCATGATGTCGTTGACGTGGCAGGGCGGCCGCCGCCCGCCCCGCGATGTCCGTTGCGCGCCTTCGCTGCGGGCCCCCAGCAGATCGTTGGGGATGGAAATCGCGATGGGGCCGGGACGGCCCGTGCGCAGCAGGTCGAAGGCGCCGGCGATCGTGGGGGCGATGTCGCCCGTGGCCTGGACGTTCTCGGCCATCCGGCACACCGGGCGAAAGCAGTCGATCTGGTTGGGGATCTCGTGGAGCGCGCCCACGTCGCGGCCGACGAGCGGCGCGGCCACGTCCGACATGATTAACAGAATTGGCACCGACCCCGAGTACGACTCGGCCAGCGCCGTCAGGGTGTTGGTGGCCCCGGGGCCCGTCGTCACCACGACGACGCCCACCTCGCCGGAGGCGCGAGCGTAGCCGTCGGCCATGAAGGCGGCGCCCTGTTCGTGGCGGGCCAGCACGTGGGCGATCTCGGATTGCCGGAGCAGGGCGTCGTAGACGGCGAGATTGTGGATGCCCGGAATCCCGAAGACGTGGCGAACGCCCTCGGCGCGCAGCGCCTCCACCACCCACTCCCCGCCCGAGCGCGCCGGGCCCATCAGCTGAGCGCACGCACGGCGCGGTCGATGGCTACATCGACCAGCGCCGGCCCGGCATGGCTCAGGCCTTGGCTGAGCGCGTCCTCCAGATCGCCGGGCTTGTCCACGCGCTCGGCGCGCACCCCCAGGGCTCGGGCCAACGCCACGTAATCGACCTCCGGGTTGACGAGGTCCATGCCTGGATAGATGCCGCGCGCCGCCGACTCGAGCCCCAGGCTCAGCATGCCGGCCTTGAGGATCGCGTAGGAGGCGTTGTTGGCGACGACACAGGTGATGGGCAGGCGGTAGTGCGCCGCCGTCCACAGCGCCTGCGGCGCGTACATCAGCGAGCCGTCCCCCACCGTGACGACCACCCGGCGGGAGGGCTCGGCGAGCTGGACACCGATTGCCGCGCCCATTCCCCAGCCCAGCGTACCGGTCTTGGATCCGAAGAACGAGCCCGGCGCCCGGAAGGGCAGATACCGGAGCACGAATGGCAGCGAGCTGGCCGACTCGTCGACGACGATGGCGTCGTCGGGAAGGAGGCGAGCGAGCGTCTGCATCAGATAGGCGGGCGAGATCGGCACTCGATCCGCCTCGGCGCTGGCGGCGGCGGCGATACGCGCCAGATGAGCCTGCCGGGCGGTCGCCAGCTCGCTGATCCGTCGGGCCGCCGCGGCGCGCTCGGCATCGGTCATGCGCTCGCCCAGCGCGGCGGCCAGCGCCTCCAGCGCCGACCGTGGATCGGCGATGAGCCCTTCGCTCACCGCGTAGCTGCGCCCGATGGCGCGCGCGTCGTCGTCGAGCTGCAGCACGGTGAGACCGCGCGGGAAGGGCGCGCCGGGCGCGTGCAGAAACCACGTGAAGACATCAGCGCCCACGACCAGCGCCACGTCCGCGCCGGTCAGGGCCTTGCGCACCGCCGCCGGGGCCGGGGCCAGTCCTCCTCGCCAGAGCGAGTGGTCGCCGGGGAAGCTGGTCCGGCGGTAGATGGGCTCGCCGTGGACGCGGGCGCCCAGCTGCTCGGCCACGCGGACCAGCGCCGGCACGGCGCCCGCGCGAGCCACGCCGTCGCCGGCGATGATGGCCGGCGTCCCGGCCCGCCGCAGCGTATCGGCCCAGCGGACGACGGTGGTCGGGTCAGGACCGGGCCGCAACGGCGGGGCGGGAACGTCGTCCGGATCCTCCACCGGCGCGCCCATCACATCCATGGGGAGGGACAGGAACACCGGCCCCGGGGGTGGGGCCGTCGCCAGCGCCAGAGCTCGACGCAGCGCTCCCGGCGCCTCCTCGGCCCGGCGCACTTCGTACGACCACTTGGTGAACTGCTCCGTCATCTGAACGAGGTCACCGGCCAGGATGGGGTCGTCGATGAGAAGACGCGTGTCCTGCTGGCCGGCGGTCAGCACCAGCGGGGACCGGGACCGCGCCGCGTTGTGCAGCGCCGAGAGCGCGTTGGCGACGCCGGGCGCGACGTGGACATTGGCGACCCCTGCCCGCCCCGAGGCCTGGGCGTAGCCGTCGGCGGCGGCCACCGCCGTGGCCTCGTGCAGCCCCAGGACGTACTCGAGGCCGCTGCCGGGAAACGCGTCCAGAAAGGGCAGCTCCGTCGTTCCGGGATTGCCGAAGAGGTAACGCACTCCCGCCGAGCGGAGAGTGGTCATCAGCGCAGCCGCGGCGTTCATGAGCCCGGCCGCGACGGTACCGAGGCCGCGCCGGCCCTGTCAACCGGACCACCCCGGCCCCTCACGCGGGCCGCCGCAGCAGCGCGTATTCGCGCCCGCCCAGCCGCAGGCGGCCGGTCCCGGTGTGCTCATCGTACTCCGCGAGGGCGAACAGCTGAAAGGCGGCGGCACGGCTGAAACGCGCCTCGAAGGCCCCGCCCTTCACCGGGCAGTACGGAATGTCGCCCGGGCCCAGGCGAAGCGCGGCCGGGTCGATGTCCGTCTCGGAGCCGTCGTTGAGGATGCCCCGCAGGCGGCCGCCCTGCGCTTCCACTCGCGTGACCACCCAGGGAACGTCGTCCACCTCGACGGGAATGCGGACCCGCGTCTGGATGAAGTACCCGTCGCCGTCCCGGCGGAGCGTGGCCCGGAGGTTGGCCAGGATCCCGGGATGAGTGATCTCCACATCGTCGTCGAACCAGTCGCCGTCGACGTCCACGCGCAAGCGAGGCAGCCTCCACTCGGCCGGCGGTCCGGCGGCGGCGGGCCCCGGCATCAGTACACCACGCTCGCGTGACTGACGACGCCTTGCGGGTCGGGCCACTGGCCGTAGTGGCGCAGGGCGCCGGCTCGGCCCCCCAGCACCCGCAAGACCGCGTAGATCGGGGACAGTCCGCAGATGCGCCGCCGATCACCGTCACGGGCCACCGACTCGAAGAAGGCACCCGCATCGCCGGCCACGACGGACTCCAGCATCGCTCGATCCTCGCGCTCGATCCGCTCCCGCTCCGCCGCCGACACGGGCGCCGGGTCGCCGAAGCGCGGGCCGACGTGGGCCAGGTCCGCGCCGGCCACCAGGGCCACCCGACGCTTGCTGGTAACGATCGTCTGGATCAGCGCATCGAAGAAGCGGGGCACCGCGCCGTCCTGCTCCACGCCCTGCCCGCGGGCCAGCGCCTCGTGGGCGAAGCTCGCCAGGATAGGGACGATGGTGAAGTCGCGCCGCCCCGCATAGAGGTAGCGCAGGAACACCGCCTGGAACTCGATGGAGTGCTCCGTGCGGTGAGCCCCCTCCGAGGCGAAGCAGTCGGCGCCGGCGCGGGCGGCGAGCCGCTCCACGAAATCGCGATCCGCGACGGCGGGACCGAACGGCGTGTCGTAGTCCTTGTCGGTGAGGGCGAAGGGATCGGCCATGCCGGCGTGGCAGGTGCCGAAGACAATGAACAGATCGGCCTCGCAGCGCTCGGCGACGTCACGGTAGGCCCAGGCGTAGGCCGGCCCGCCGCGGTGATAGTCGATGTGCGGCGCGATGATCGCCACCAGGTCGTTCCCGCGGGGCGGAGGGATGGCGCCCGGGCCGGCCGGAGGCGCGAAGAAGCCGTCCATGGCCGAGCGCAACTCCGCGGCGTTCGCGGCGTAGGCTCCGCCGGCGTGGACCGCCGGCCTGGACGGGGAGGCGCGAAAGGCCGCGTCAATCGCGGCCCGCCGCTCCGTGAAGCGCGCGCTCTCCATGAAGCCGTGCTGGTCCAGCGTGGCGATCAAGTGCTCGAGGTCGGCGCGGGGGACGATGTCCCCGTGCCGGCGCGTCAGGTCGGCCTGGACGTCGAGCAGCGAGCGCCGGCCGTCGAAGAGGGCCACGATTTCGACGAGCGGCCACGGCAGCATGAGCACCGACTCGGTATAGCCGGCCGGGTCACGCAACACCAGAACGCGCCGCCCCTCGTGCTCCGCGGGGAAAGCCTCGACGGGCCGCAGACGCGGGACGGTGACGCTCAGGCTATTCGTGCGGGAAAGACAGGATGACGGCGTCGAGCCGGATGACCCGATACTCTTCACCGGCGACGTAGAAGTAGTGGCCCTCGACCTCCTCCGGACTCTCCTCGAAGGCCACGACCGTCTTGAGCGCGGGCATTTCCCGGAAAGCGCTGGCCCCCTCGTCGAATCCATCGCCACGGGCCACGACTTCACCGTAGCGGATCGGCGAGCCCTTCGGACAGTGCACGCGGACATCGGCAGGCGCTTCAGGGAGCAGCCGAACCAGGAGGTTGATGCCGTAGACCTGGATCGGAATGTTCGTCATCGGCCTCCTCGCCAGGCGGAAAGGTTCTTTCATCATACCACGCGAGATCGAGACCGACCGGGCGTCGCCACCGGCCCGGACGCCGCCCGCCACAAGTAGCCCGCGAGCACGACCGCCACCGCGACGGCCAGCGCGCCGCGCACGAGCTGGCCGAGGAGCAGCCCACCGATGCCGAACAAGCCCAGGTAGACGACGAGGCAGCCGACGACCCACTGCACCAGGCCCGAGGCCAGCGCGGCCTCCGTCGCTGCGCCGGGGACCACGGCCTCCCAGCCGGGACCGCCCGGGCGCACGCGCGCATAGAACGCGCGCAGGCGGTCGGCCGGCTCGGCCGGCGTGGCCAGGGTGACCGCCAGCCACACCACAGTCGTCGCCGCGGTCGTCACCACGAGCAGCCACGCGAACTGGCGCGGATCGTCCGTGCTGAGCCCGAGCGCGAACTGGGCGGTGAGCGAGGTCACGAGCGCTGCCGTCATCGCGCTCACCTCGGACCAGGCGTTGATGCGCCACCAGTACCAGCGGAGCAGATAGACGAGGCCGGTCCCGGCGCCGATGGCTAGCAAGAATTTCCAGGCGCCCTCCACGGAGCCGATGAAGAACGTCACCACCCCGGCGATCGCCATCATGGCCACCGTGGCCACGCGTCCCACGGTCGCGTAGTGCGCCTCGGCCCTGCCCGTCGCCCAGAACCGCCGGTAGACGTCGTTGACCAGGTACGACGCCCCCCAGTTGAGCTGTGTGGAGATCGTCGACATGTACGCCGCGAAGAATGCGGCCAGCAGGAACCCGCGCCAGACCGGCGGCAGGTGATCCACCATCACTCGCACGTAACCGGATTCCGGGTCCTCGAGGCCGGGATAGAGGACCATGGAGACCAGAGCCACGATGATCCAGGGCCACGGGCGCAACGCGTAATGGGCGATGTTGAACCACACCGCGGCGAGCAGGGCGTGCCGCTCGTCCTTGGCCGACATGATCCGCTGGGCCACGTAGCCCCCGCCGCCCGGCTCCGCGCCCGGATACCACGACGCCCACCAGTTCACGGCCAGGTAGACGAAGAACGTCAACGCCGGCATCCAGGGCGAGTTCAGGTCGGGTACCAGCGCCAGCGGCCCGTCGTCGGGGAAGCGCGCGTGCAGAGCCGCCAGCAGCCCGCTCAGGCCGCCGACGGCGCCGAGCGCGAAGACGGCCAGGGCGATGCAGCCGGCCATGGCCAGCGCGAACTGGAAGAAATCGGTGACCAGCACGCCCCACAAACCCGCCAGGGCCGAGTAGAGCCCGGTGAGGACGAACAGACCCACGATGGCCTCGGACTCGCGCACGCCCAGCGTGAGGCCGAGGATCTTCACCATCGCCCTGGTCACCCACCCGATGATGATCGAGTTGATGGCCAGCGCCAGGTAGCAGGCGCGAAAGGCGCGCAGGAAGGCGGCCGGCCGGCCCGAGTAGCGGATCTCTGCGAACTCGGCGTCGGTCATCACGCCGGCCCGGCGCCACAGCCGGGCGTAGAACACCGCCGTCAACATGCCGCTCATCACGAACGACCACCACAGCCAGTTGCCGGCGATTCCGTACTTGACGGTGAGCCCGGTCACGGCCAGGGGCGTGTCGGCGGCGAAGGTCGTGGCGACCATGGAGGTGCCGGCCAGCCACCAGGGAATGGTGCGGCCGGAGAGGAAGTACTCTTCGGCGGAGGCGCCCGCCCGCCGGGAGAAGGCCAGAGCGATCCCGACGGCGAGGACGAAGTAGGCGACGATGATGAGCCAGTCGACACCCGTCAGGATCACGGGGCCAGGCCCGGCGCGTCGAGCTGCCGGGGGAATTCGGGCGCCGCCAGCTCGCGCGGCTGCTGGTCCACCACCTCGAGCGGCGGGATCTCCCCGCCGGTGGCGGCCCCCAGGTCGCGGAACTTCCGCGCGGCCGGCAGCACACGCGTCTCCATCGACCCCACCGCCTGATTGAAGGCCTCGGTGGCACGTTTGAGCGCGCGGCCCACGTCGTCGAAGTGCTTGCCCATCGTGCGCAGCCGGTCGTAGAGCAGCCGGCCGAGCTCGCTGATGCGCTCGGCGTTCTCGGCGAGATGCTCCTGTCGCCAGCCGTAGGCGCCGGCGTGGAGCAGGCCGATCAGCGTGGCCGGTGAGGCCACCACGACCCGCCGGGCCATGCCGTCCTCCAGCAGCGCCGGGTCGACCTCGACCGCCGCGGACACGAACGTGTCGGCGGGAATGAACATGACGACGAACTGAGCCGCCCCGCCGAACTCTTCCCAGTAGGCCTTGCCGGCGAGAAGCATCATGTGCTGGCGCAGCTGCTGGGCGTGTCTCAGCAGCGCGACCCGGCGCTCCTCGGGGCTGGAGGCGGCCACGGCGTCCAGGTAGGCGCTGAGCGGCACCTTGGCGTCGACGACGATCTGGCGGCCTCCGGGAAGGCGCACGATGAGGTCCGGGCGGACTCGACCGCCCTCGCCTTGCACGGTGACCTGCTCGACGTAGTCGCAGTTCTCCACCATCCCGGCTAGCTCGACGACGCGGTGCAGGGTGATCTCGCCCCACCGCCCCCGGATCGACGGGCTCCGGAGCGCGCCCACCAGGTTGCCGGTCTCTCGCTGGAGGTCGGCGCTGCTGTCGGTCAGGGCCCGCAGCTGCTCCTCCAGGCTGCCGTAGGCGCGCTCGCGCTTGGTCTCGAGCTCGCGCAGCTCGCGCTCGTACCGGATCAGGGCCTCCTGCAGGGGCTTCACGAGGGTGTCGATGGCTTCCCGCCGGTGGTCGAACTGCGCGCCCACCGTCTCCTTCGCCTGCTCCATGAACGCCGCCGTGCTTTGTCTGAGGGCGTCCGCGCTCAGCGCCTTGAAGGTGTCCCCCAGCCGCTCCCGGGCCTCGGCCAGGAGCGCCTTCTGCTCCTCCAGGTTCTCGCGCGCCGCCTGCGACCGGGTCTCCGCCTGGGCCCGGAGGGTCCGCTCGGTATCGAGGGTGGCCCGCACCTCTCCGAGCTCCAGCTCCCGCTGGGTGAGCTGCTTGCGCAGCTCGTCGCCCAGAGCCTCGGCGGCGGCGAGCCGCGTTCCCAGCGTTTCACGCTCGTGAAGCAGTCGCGACCGTCCGTGGATGCGAGTGACCAGCCAGCCGAGGCCGGCGCCCAGCGCCAGCCCTCCGACGAGCAGGAGCGTCTCAGGCACGGCGGCCGCTCCAGTGCCGGCAGACCGCGCGCAGGCCGCACGGCTCGCACACGACCGGGTCCCGCCGATCGCGGCAGTCGCCCGACATGCGCTTGTGGCAGAGGGCGAAGTCGTACTTCACCGGATCGGCGGCATCGATCGCCGCCAGCCGCGCGGTGATCTCCTCGGCCATCCGCCACGTGCGCGAGCGGCGTCGGGTCAGCCCGATGGCCCGGCTCATGTTCTCCACATGCGTGTCGACGGGCATCAGCAGCCTCGACGGCGCCATGGACGTCCACAGCCCGAAGTCGGGAGGCGCCCGCCGCACCATCCAGCGGAGGAACAGGTGCCATCGCTTGCACGGCCCTCCGGCAGAGGGCAGCGGAAAGAGATGGCGATAGCCGCGGGACAGCCGCCCGCGTGGGAACAGCGATCTCACCTCGGCGTCGAGAAACGCGCGGGCGAACCGTTCCAGCCCGGGTCCGATGGGCCCCTGGCCGTCGCCGTCGCCGGCCGCGAAGCACTTCTCGAGCGTGCCGTGGCGGGCGAGGATCTCCCGCGCGGCCACGCAGAAGGCCACGAGGTCCCGCGGCCGGTTGAACCGATAGTGGAAGCGCGCGAAGCGTGGCCCATCGCGGACGGGGTCGAACTCCGCGACGAAGGCGGCCGGCGACGGCCCCATGACCGCCAGCACGTCGTGTAGCTGGCGGGCGAACAGGTCGACGCGCCCGTAGGCCAGACAGGCGGTGAGCAAGGCCACGATCTCGCGGTCGACGGGATCGGGATAGCGGAGGGGGAACTGGATGGCATCGCGGTCGACACGGGCGCCGTAATCGAACTCGCGATAGAGCCGCTCGAGTGGCTCGCGCAGCGCGCCGGCTCGGCTCATTCGCCGCACTGCCGGGATGATATCATGGCGCCCCGTGGACAAACCGCGAAACGTCGGCGTCGTGGGGCTCGGTGTCATCGGGCGTGCCGTGTGCCGCGCGCTGGACACCGGGATCGCCGGCCTCCGGCTCGCGGGCGGGCTCGCCCGCGACCGCGGTCGCGCCGAAGCCTTCCTGGCCGGGTTGGGCGGCCAGCCGCCGTTCCTGCCGCTCGACGATCTCATCGCCGCGGCCGACGTCGTGCTCGAAGCCTCCACCCAGGCGCACCTCGAGGAGATCGCCCCCAAAGCGCTGGGCGCCGGCCGCGATCTGATTGTGCTCTCCTGCGGCGGTCTGCTCGGTCACCCCGAGTGGATCGCCCTGGCCGAAGCCAACGGCGGTCGGATCTACGTGCCCTCGGGCGCCATCGCCGGCCTCGACGGGGTCAAAGGAGCCCGGGTCGGCGCGGTGACGTCGGTGACGATGGAGACCCGCAAGCCCCCACGTGGGCTGGCCGGCGCGCCCTGGATCGAGCAACAGAAGATCGATCTCGAGGCCATCACCGCCGAGACGCTCATCTTCGAGGGGCCGGCCACGCAGGCGTGCCGCGCCTTCCCGGCCAACGTCAACGTCGTGGCCGCGCTCTCTCTCGCCGGGATCGGCCCGGACAGAACACGGATCCGGATCTACGCCGTCCCCGGCCTGACCCGGAACACCCACCGCGTGACCATCGAGGGCGAGTTCGGCCGCCTGGCCGTCGAGATCGCGAACGTTCCCTCGGAGAATCCCCGAACCGGCAAGCTCTCCGCACTCTCCACGATCGCCCTCCTCCGCGACCTCGCCGCCCCCCTCCGCGTCGGCACATAGACAGGGCACGGGCACCCGGGCTTCGCCACGCCCGTGCCCCGCCGAGACCACACGGGTCGGCCAGTTTCGCAAGCCGATCCGAGTCGCGACTACCGCGTTCAGCCGAGCGCCGCCCCCGCCGGCTTCGGCGGTTGCTGCTCGCTGGCCTGCCCTGATCAGGGGGCGTGGGGGTGGGAGATCCTGTGAGACCCGTTTCCCTGGCGTAGTGAGCCCTCGCGAATGGATGGTGAAACGCCACCCGTCCCCCGCCACCGCGCTCGTGGTCTCACAGGGTCTCCCACCCCCGCGCCCCCACGACCGTGGACGGGCCGCGAGCTAGTGCGGCTGGGTGGCCTCCAGGTAGCGCTCGGCCTCCAGCGCGGCCATGCACCCGCTGCCCGCAGCCGTCACGGCCTGCCGGAACGTGAAGTCCTGGACGTCGCCCGCGGCGAAGACGCCCGGCACCGAGGTCTGGGTCGTGCCCGGCACCACCTTGACGTAGCCGTTGGGGAGCAGGTCCACCTGCCCCTGGAGGATCCGGGTGTTCGGCTCGTGGCCGATGGCGATGAAGAGCCCGTCGACGGCCCGCTCCGACCGCTCTCCGGTCTGAACATTGCGCAGGCGCACTCCGGTGACCTTGCCCTTGGCCGGATCCATCACGTCTTCCACGGCGCTGTTCCAGATGAACTCGATCTTGGGATTCTTGAGGGCGCGTTCCTGCATGATCTTGGACGCGCGCAGCGCGTCCCGCCGATGCACCACGCTGACCCTCCGCCCCAGCCGGGAGAGATAGAGCGCCTCCTCCATCGCCGAGTCACCGCCGCCCACGACCATGATGTCCTGGTCTTTGAAGAAGAACCCGTCACAGGTGGCACAGGTCGACACGCCGCGTCCCATCAGCCCCATCTCGGCGGGCAATCCCAGCAGCTTGGCGGTAGCGCCGGTGGCGATGATGACCGTATGGCCCTCATACTCGGTATCGCCCACCTTCACCACCAGGGGCCGGCGGGTGAAATCGACCGCGGTGACGTCCTCCGCGATCATCTCGGTCCCGAACCGCTCCGCCTGCTTGCGGAAGGCTTCCATGAGGTCGGGCCCCATCAGGCCGTCGACGAAGCCGGGGTAGTTCTCGACGAGCGTGGTGAGCATCAGCTGCCCTCCGGCTTGCACGCCCGTGAAGAGGAGGGGCGCCAGGTTGGCGCGAGCCGCGTAGATGGCCGCCGTGTAGCCGGCGGGCCCCGAACCGACGATGATCACCTTGCGCACGGTCATGCCGTCACTCCTCCGTCTCCTCACCGTTAGATGCGTCTCTGGCCGCCCAGGATACCGCGCAGCTCACCCAGGTCGCGGATCTCGAATTCGGGCGGCGCGACGCCGGATGGCAGCGCCCCGCCGCCGGGATTGAGCCAGACGGCATGCATGCCGATCCGCTGGGCGCCGAGCACGTCGATGTCCGCGCGGTCTCCCACGAACAGCGCCTCGGTCGGCGACAGCCCGAGCCGATTCAGGGCCACTTCGAAGATCGCCGGCGCCGGCTTGCGCCAGCCCACGGCGTCGGAGACCACGACCGCCTCGAACAGGTCCGCCACTCCCGCCGCTTCCAGAATCCCGATCGCGGTGGGGGTGTAGTCGAAGTTCGAGACGACGGCCAGGCGGTACCGCCCGGCCAGGTCGACCAGCAGCTGTCCGTGTGGCGCGGGGAACTCCGCAGCCCGGCTCAGCCCCCGCCGGTGCGTCTCCACGAGCTGGTGCACCACGTCGCCGGGGCACACCCCCGGATCCAGGCCGAGATAGCGCAAGAGACACGCGAATCGCTCGGGCGCGGCGACCTCACGGTGATCGATCGCGCGCAGCCGCTCGGCTTCCTGCCAGCTCGCCAGCAGGGCATTGTAGAGCGCCTCCAGGGTGACCCCGGGCGCCCACGTCGTCAGGATGGGGTGGAGCTCGCCGACGGTGGAGCGCACGACCCGTCCGTTCACCGCTACTGCGGGCAGCCGCTCGCGGTCGAACCGGACGAGGGTGTCGAAGAGATCGAAGAGCACGGCCCGGTACGCCCGTCCGCTCATAGCGCCTTGCGGCTGGCGTAGCCCTCGTCCAGGCCATGCCAGAACCGGATCTCACGCTCGCCGTATTTCCAGCAGAGATTGACCACGCGCCCGTCGCGCAGGTGGGCGAAGTCGACCAGTCCCAGGTCGAGATCTTTGGGGACGCCCCCCAGCGCCGCGATGCGGTCGAGCCCCTCCTTGACCTGCCCGCCCAGCCGCTGCAGGCGTTCGCGCATCGTCCGCCACTGTTCGCGGTCGACGAGCCCGCCGCCGACCAGGCTGATCCGTCGCTGATCGTCCTGCATCTCCTCGCCGAGCGCCCTGGCCTCCGCGTGGGCCCGCCGGACATCGTCCATGATCCCGGTGAGCGCCGGGATCAGCGCCTCCACCTCGGCCGGCGAGAAGTACCGGTCAGCCACGGATCGGGGCATCCCAGACGGCGACGCGCGCCTCCCGGCCGCTCATGCGTGGCGCGGGGGAGGCGTGACGACGACGAGGGCCAGGAGCGGCTCGGTGCCGGCGTTGGCCAGCCCGTGGGCGGCGCCGGCCGGCGCCACCACCGCCTCACCGGCCTCGACGATCTCCTCGCGGTCGCCGAGCACCACGCGGCCCCGGCCCTCGAGCACGAAATAGATCTTGTCCTGATCCGGATGGGTGTGGGGCTTCTGCTCCTGGCCGGGGGCGAGACAGTAGAGGTCGAGCTGCGCCCGGGCGGTCGTGGCCAGCGCGATACGGGCCATCTTGTCCGGATTGACGGTGGCGTGATCTCTGACGCGAATCTTCATCGTGACCTGTCTCCGGCGGCGACCGAGCGCGCCAGCAGCTGCACGGGGTGCAGCACCTCGATGTCGAGCCCCCGGGCGCGGCACCCCCGGGCGATCTGCAGCAGGCATCCCGCGTTACCCGTCACCACGATCCGGGCTCGGGTAGCGGCGATGCGGTCGACCTTTCTGTCCAGCAACCGATCGGCCAGCACCGGCTCGAGCAGATTGTAAATGCCGGCGCTCCCACAGCAGAGATCGCTCTCGGCCAGGGGCTCGAGCCGGAGGCCAGGGATCCGCGCCAGCAGGGCCCGGGGCTCGCCGCGCAGCCGCTGGCCATGGACCAGATGACAGGGGTCGTGATACGTCGCCGTCGTGTCGAGCCGGCCCAAGGGCAGGTCGGCGTCGACGAGCAGCTGACTGACGTCGCGGACGCGCTGGGCGACGCCCGACAGCTCGACAATCCAATGGCCGTACTCCTTCATCGCCGATCCGCAGCCGGCAGCGTCGGTGACGATATGGTCGAGGTCGTCGCCGAAGGCAGCGGCCAGCGTGCGGGCCCGCCGGCGAAAAGCCTCGAGCCGGCCGCCGTGCAGCTCGAGCGCGCCGCAGCAACCCTGCTCGCCCGGCACCACGACGTCCCAGCCCGCCAGGCTGAGCAGCCGCACGCTGTCCGGGCCCACCCCGGGACAGAGGTGGCGCTGCACGCAGCCGGTGAGAAGCCCGACACGCCCGCGGCGGGCGCCCCGAGCGGGGGTGAATCGCGGCAGGCTCGCCGCCTGCGGGATATCGTCGGGCAGCAGCGCCTCCATCGCCGCCAGGCGGGGGACGAGCCGCCAGACTCCGCTGTTCCGAAAACGGCGCCGCAGCCCCCGACCGGGCCAGCCACGAACCGCGGCCAGGGCAACGCCGATGCGACCCGGATGGGGCAGCAGCAGATAGAGCAGCCGCTCGAGGAGTCGTGGGCGGGACGTGAGGCCCTGGCGGGTCAGCTGCCCCCGCGTCTGCTCGAGGAGCGAGCCGAACGGCACCCCGGCCGGACAGGCGGTCTCGCAGGCCCGGCACGCCAGACAGAGATCCATGTGGCGAGCGAACGTCGCCGACGGCGTCAGACGGCCCTCGGCGACGGCGCGCATCAAGTAGAGGCGCCCGCGCGGGGAGTCCATCTCCTCGCCCAGCACACGATACGTCGGGCACTGCGGCAGGCAGATCCCGCAGTGGACGCAGGCGCGCAGGGCGTCGAGATCCACCGTGTCCGGCGCCGCGACGCTTGCCGGTCCCGCCGGGGACGTCACAGACCGCCCACGAAGCGACCGGGGTTGAGCACGCGGCCGGGGTCGAACTCGTCTCGAAGGCGTCGCATCAGCTCGAGGGCGGCAGGCGCCACAGCGCCCCAGGGATCCACGGTTGCGCGGAGCGCTCGGGGGCCCGCCTGGACGACGACGCTGCCATCGAACCCGCCCACCGCCGCACGCAGACGCGTGACCACGCTCGCCGCGTCCTCGACGCCAGCGCCGGGCAGGAGCAGGCGTAGCGAACCACTGGCCGCGCAGCCGGCCACCCGAGGCGTGGCGCCCGAGTTCACCTCGGCGTGGGCCGCCGTGATGGCATCGAGCGTGTCGGCGATCCGGCTCGGCAGCACCCCGAGTTGCAGCACCACCTCGCCTTCGGCCCTGGCCAGGGCGCGGTCGTAACGCGGCCAGAAGCCGTCGTCCAGCGCGACGAGGTGTCCCCCCGCCCCCCGGGCCAGCGCCTGCAAGCGGTCGGCCTCGTCGCGGACCGCGGCTTCCACGCCGGCCAGCGACACGGCGACGCCGAAGGGCGCGGGCGGCGCCTGGCACGCCCGCAGGGCCGGCTCGTTCAGCAGCTCGAGGCGCGTGGGCTCCAGCGTGGAATCGAGCACGAGCCCGATGAACGACTGGGCGGCCGCGGCCGACGGCAGGGTCGCCAGCCAGGTTCCCTCGCGGTCGGGGACCGGATGCAGCCGCAGGGTCAGCTCCACCAGCACCCCGAGCGTCCCCAGCGCGCCCACCATCAGCTTGGGCACGTCGTACCCGCTGACGGACTTCACGACGCGGGCGCCGCCCCAGGTCAGCACACCGTCGGCCTGGACGAAGCGGACGCCGAGCAGCAGGTCACGAAGTGTCCCGTAGCGCGCGCGCAGCGGCCCGTGGGCGTTGGTGGCCACGAGCCCGCCCAGCGTCCGCGTCTCCCAGCCCGGAGGATCCACGGGCAGCTGTTGACGCCGGGGACGCAGCTCTGTGGCCAGCGCCCCCGCGGACACGCCCACTTCCACGCTGACCGTCAGATCGTCGGGTTGGTAGTCCAGCACGCGGACCAGGTCCTTCGTGTCCAGCACCAGATCGAGCCGCGCCGGCGGCGCGCCCAGATCCATCGCGGCGCCGCTTCCCCGCGGGATCACGGCCAGCCGCTCCTCCGCGGCCAACGCGAGCACGGTGGCGACCTGTTCGGCGCTGGCCGGCCTCACCACCCACCGGGGCACGCGATCATCGACGGCGGCGGCGCGTAGCGCCGCCGCATGGTCGGTGACGCGCGCGGCCCCGACGACGTCGGCGAGCGCGGCGCCGACGGACCGCATGGAGACGGCCATCTCAGATCCAGGTCCCGGCCGGCAGGGTCGGACGTGACGGGCGGAAGCCCTCCCCGCACGCCGGATGGGACGGCAGCAGCTTATCGGGATTCATGATGCCGGGCGGATCGAAGACCCGGCGCAGCCGGTACATGAAATTGAGGTCGGCGTCGGCGAACTGCAGCGGCAGGTTCTTGGCCTTGTCCACGCCGACGCCGTGCTCGCCGGTGACACTGCCCCCCAGCGCGATGCACGCCTGCAGCAGCTCCTCGTTGGCCAGCCCCGCCCGCCGCAGCTCATCGGGCTGGCGATCATCGTAGCAGATCAGGGGATGGAGATTACCGTCGCCGGCGTGGAAGACGTTCGCGATGAGCACGCCGTGCCGCGCCGCGATCGTCTGCATCTCCTGCATGATGTCGGGGAGCTTCGAACGAGGGACGACCGCGTCCTGCAGCAGGTAGCTGGCGGTGAGGCGGCCCACGGCGCCGGCCGCTTCCTTGCGTCCCTTCCAGAGCAGTGCCTGCTCCGCCTCGTCCCGCGCCACCCGAACTTCGAGCGCCCGGCGCTCGCGGCACACGGTGGCGCAGCGCTCCCCCTGTCGCTCAACCTCGGCGCGAGGACCGTCGAGCTCGATCAGCAGCACGGCGGCGGCCTCGGTCGGGTACACGGGGGCCACGCCGGCGTTGATGGCCCGGATGATGACGGCGTCGAGCATCTCCAGCGCCGCGGGAATGACGCCGGCGGCGATGATGTCGGACACGGCGTGCGAGGCATCCACCAGGGATGGAAACGACGCCAGCACCGTCTTCACCGCTTCGGGCGCGTGGCGCAGGCGCACGGTGACCTCGGTGACGAGTCCGAAGGTGCCCTCGCTGCCGACGACCACGCCGGTGAGATCGTAGCCGGGACGGTCAGCCACCTTCCCCCCCAGCCGGATCAGCTCTCCTCGGCCCGTGACGATCTCCAGCCCGAGCACGTGATTGGTGGTGATGCCGTACTTCAGGCAATGCGCGCCCCCGGCGTTGGTGGCCACATTACCGCCGATAGAGGACACCATCTGGCTCGAGGGGTCAGGGGCGAAGAAATAGCCGCGCTCGGCCACGGCCCGCGTGAGCCACAGGTTGATGACGCCGGGCTGCACGGTGGCGCAGCGGTTGGGCAGATCGATCTCGAGGATGGCGTCCATCCGGTTGAGGCCGATCATCACGCCACCCCGCGCCGCCATCGCGCCGCCGATGAGCCCGGTACCCGCGCCGCGCGGGATCACCGGGACGCCGTGCTGGTGGCAGCGGCGCACCAGCTCCACCACCTGCTCGGTGCGGCTGGGCAGGGCCACGACGTCGGGGATGCCCTTGTAGTACGTGTGCATGTCGCACTCGTAGACCAGCCGTCCTTCCGGGGACATCACGAGCCCCTCGGGCCCGAGAATCCCTCGCAGCTCATCGACGAACTGGTCACTCAGCGCCATGGGACGCCTCACGCCGGATTATCGCGCACAACAGTCAGGAGGGCCGGCCCGAACACCGGGGCCACCGGACCAGCTCTGCTCGAGCGCCGGCTTCGCCGGCGCAATCCTTCCCAGGGGGGAGGCAGGGAGGAGCACGCCGTGAGGCGTGCGACGACCGTCGGAAGGGGGGCTTCGCCCCCCTCCGAGCTAAATCCGCCAGGTATCGCCCGACGTCAGCAGCTGGGCGATGTCACCCTCACCCCGCTCGGCGATCGCCCGGCGCTCCTGCTCGAGCAGGATCTCCTCGTAGCAGGGCTGTTCGATGGCCGCCAGCACACCCACCGGGATGGGGAAGTCGGGGACCCAGAGATCGGCCAGGAGCTTGGCGGCGTTGACGTTCGTCTCGTCGTGGATCCAGAGCGCCCGCTCGCCTACCTGCCCGGCGGGCACCACGCGCGGCGTGACGCCGTCCATGACGACGGCTTGCCGCCGGTCGGGTGGACCGAACAGCAGAGGCTTGCCGTGCTCGAGCCGCAGCTCGTGCGCCAGCCTGGACTCTTTCTCGTAGAGCGCGTTCCAGGCCAGGTCGTTGTAGACGTTGCAGTTCTGGAGGATCTCCAGGAACGCGGCGCCCTGGTGATGGGCGGCCCGCTTGAGCATCTCCTCCATGTGACGCACGTCGCGATCGACGGTCCGCGCCACGAACGAGGTCCCGCAGCCCAACGCGAAGGCCAGCGGGTTCACGGGACGGTCCGCCGAGCCCAGGGGCGTCGATTTCGTCACCTTGCCGAGCTCGCTGGTGGGCGAGTACTGGCCCTTGGTGAGCCCGTAGATGCGGTTGTTGAACAGCAGCACGGTGAGGTTCACGTTCCGCCGCAGGACGTGCAGCATATGGTTGCCGCCGATCGACAACCCGTCGCCGTCGCCGGTCACCACGAAGACCTTCAGATCCGGGCGGGCCAGGCGGAGCCCGGTGGCGATGGCCGGAGCCCGTCCGTGGATGGTGTGGAAGCCGTACGTGTTCATGTAGTACGGAAACCGGCTGGAGCACCCGATGCCGGAGATGAAGACGATGTTCTCCCGCGGGATACCCAGGTCGGGCATCGTCTTCTGGATGGCGCTCAGGATCGCGTAGTCCCCACACCCGGGACACCAGCGGACGTCCTGGTCGGATTCGAAGTCCTTCTTGGTGTAACGAGGGGCTTCGGCGGCCGCCCCGGCGCTCACGCGGGGTCTCCCAGCAGCTGCTTGATGGCCGCGTAGATCTCGTCGGAGGCCAGCGGCAGGCCGCGCACCCGGTTGAAGCCGACCGCGTCGACCAGATATTCGGCCCGCAACACCCGCACCAGCTGACCGCTGTTGATCTCCGGCACCAGCACCTTGCGGTACTCGCGCAGGATGTGGCCGAGGTCGGGCGGCAGCGGATTGAGATAGCGCAGGTGAACGGCGGCGACCGAGCACCCCTCGCTCTGAGCCTGCTCGACCGCGGCGGTGATCGAGCCGTAGGTGCCGCCCCAGCCCACGACCAGCAGGTCCCCGGTGGCCGGCCCGTTGATCGACGTCGGCACGATCTCCTGGGCCACCCGCCGGACCTTCTCGGCTCGCGTGCGCACCATGTGGTCGTGGTTGTCCGGATCGTACGAGATGTTGCCGGTGACATCCTGCTTCTCGATGCCGCCGATCCGGTGCTCCAACCCGGGCGTCCCGGGCCGGACCCAGGGGCGCGCCAGCGTGGCCGCATCCCGCAGGTAGGGGAAGAACCCGTCCTTCTCGGTGCGGAACTGCACGTCGATCGTCGGCAGCGTGCTGACATCCGGGATGAGCCAGGGCTCCGAGCCGTTGGCCAGGAACCCGTCGCTGAGGACGATGACCGGGACCATGTACTTCGCGGCGATCCGCACGGCTTCGTAGGCGATATAGAAGCAGTCCCCCGGGGTGGCGGGAGCGAGCACCACCACGGGCGATTCGCTGTTGCGCCCGTACAGGGCCTGCATCAGGTCGGCTTGTTCGGTCTTGGTCGGCATGCCGGTGGAGGGACCGGCGCGCTGGATGTTGAAGATCACCAGCGGCAGCTCGGCCGTGACGGCCAGCCCGATCCCCTCGCTCTTGAGCGCGATGCCCGGCCCGCTGGACCCGGTGACGCCGATGGCCCCGCCGAAGGCGGCGCCGATGGCGGCTGTCACCGCGGCGATCTCGTCCTCCGCCTGGATGGTGCGGATCCGAAACCGCTTGTGCATCGCCAGCTCTTCCAGGACGCTGCTGGCCGGCGTGATCGGGTAGGCGCCGTAGACGACAGGCAGCCTGGAGCGCTGGGCGGCGGCGAGCAGCCCCCAGGCCAGCGCCCGGTTGCCGGTCATGGCCCGGTAGAGACCAGCCGGCAGGTCGGCCGCCTCCACCGTGTAGTGCTCGGCGAAGATCTCGGCCGTTTCCCCGAAGGCATGCCCGGCCTTGAGCACGCGGCTGTTGGCCTCCAGGAACGCCGGATTCTTGGCGAACCTCTTGGTGATCCACTCGAGCGTGGGCTCCAGCGGCCGCGTGTAGATCCACGAGACCAGGCCCAGCGCGAAGAAGTTCTTGGTGCGGTCCTTTTCCTTGGTGTTGAGCGGCAGATCCTTGATCGCTTCGTGAGTCAGCCCGGTCATGTCGACGCGGTGCAGACGGTAGCGCTCGGCCAGCGCCGGATCCTCCAGCGGATTCGCCGGGTACCCCGCTTTGTCGAGATTGCGCTTGTCGAAGGCGCTGGTGTTGACGATCAGCAGGCCCCCCGGCTTGAGGTCGCGCAGGTGCACCTTGAGGGCCGCCGGATTCATGGCCACCAGGCAATCCAGGCGATCGCCGGGCGTATACACCCGCTGGCTGCCGAACTGGAGTTGGAAGCTCGATACGCCGAACAACGTTCCGGCGGGGGCGCGGATCTCGGCCGGAAAGTTGGGGAGCGTGGCGATGTCGTTGCCGGCCCACGCCGACTCGGTCGTGAACTGTTCACCGGTGAGCTGCATGCCGTCCCCGGAATCCCCGGCGAACCGCACCACAGCCCGTTCCAGCTCCCGCAGCCGCTTCTCGGCGCCCTTGACAGGAGCGATCGTGTCGCTCATCGAACCTCGTCCTCTCTGCCGCGACGACTCACACGTTGTCGGCGACGCTTGGCGGCCCCCACGCGCACCACCCTCCCATTACGCCTCGCCTGGGGATACACCGAATCCCGTGGCCGCGGCTGCTCACCGCGCAAACCACGCTAATGGTATCGGAGCAACACCGGAAGGGCAAGGATTGCCAGGCGGTTAGCCCGGCCGCGCCGTTGCGGCCCCGGCGGGCGTCTCGGCACCCTTCTGCTCGCTGAGCAGCTGGATGAACCGGCCGACCACCGGGGCCAGCGGCTTCTGCCGGCGGTGGATGATCCCGACCGGCCTCACCAGATCGGGGATGCCGAACGGCACGATGGCCAGCGTCCGGATCCCGGCCTCTTTCTCCACCGTGTGGCGGGGCAGCAGGCTGACTCCGGCAGCGATCATGATGGCCTGCTTGATGGTCTCGATGTTGTCGAACTCCATCACGATGTTGGGGCGGACGTTGTGCTGGCGGAGCGCGCGATCGATGGCCCGGCGGATCGTGAGCCCCCGGTCGAAGGCCACGAAACGCTCGGCCGACAGATCCGCCGGCATGACCATCCGGCGCCGGGCCAGGCGGTGATTGGGATGGCATACGAAGGTCATCGGCTCGGAGCGGAGCGGAATGACGGACAGGGCCCGGTCCGTTGGCGGATAGGACATGATGCCGACGTCGGCCTCGTCGGCGAGAACGGCTTCCACCACTTTGTGGGGGTGCAGGCACTCGAGCTGCACCCGGGCGTTCGGGTAGAGCGACATGAAGCGCTGCAGGTGGTGACTCATGTCGTGCAGGCCCACCGAATAAATCGCGGCAACCCGCACGGTGCCGTCCACGCGGGCCTTCACCGCAGCGATCGCCGACCGGGTCTTGTCCCAGGTGTCGAGCAGGCTCCGGCAGGCGGTGAAGAGCGCCTGGCCCTCGGCGGTCACCACGAACGGCCGCTTCGTGCGATCGATGAGGGCGACCCCCAGGTCGCGCTCGAGCTGCTGGACGGCCTGGCTGGCCGCGGACTGGGAGACGAAGTTCTGTTCGGCGCCGCGCGAGAAGCTGTGCAGGCGAACGATGTCACAGTACAGACGCAGGGTCTCCAGCTGCATGCCCGGACATCATACCATCAGTAGAACTAATACCCACGATCTGATTTTTGCGGGATGACTAATGTTCTGAACTCGGGTACTATCGTGCAACTTTTCACGATCGGTTCAAAACCCCGAGCCGAAGGGATAGCGTATGAATCACCCGGTAGGACCACCGCCCGCCCAGGGGCTCTATGACCCGCAGCACGAGCACGATGCCTGCGGCGTCGGGTTCGTGGTCCACGTGAAGGGGCGGAAGTCGCACGACATCGTGGTCAAGGCCCTCACCGTGCTGAAGAACCTCCTGCACCGCGGGGCCTGCGGCTGCGAGCCCAACACCGGTGACGGCGCCGGGATCCTCATGCAGATGCCCGACCGGTTCTTCCGGCAGGAGTGCACACGGCTCGGCATCGCGCTGCCGCCCGCCACGCACTACGGTGCCGGACTGGTGTTCCTGCCTCGCGACCTCATTCAACGCGAGAAGGTCCAGGCCCTGATCCAGGCGCTGGTGGAGGAGGAGGGCCAGCGGTGCCTGGGCTGGCGCGACGTGCCTACCGACGACAGCCCGCTGGGCGCCAGCGCGATCGCCTGCGAGCCGCACATCAAGCAGATGTTCATCGGGCGTGGCCCCGACGTGACCGACCACCGCCACTTCGAGCGCAAGCTCTACGTCATCCGCAAGCGGATCGAGCACGCCCTGGCCGGCATGGAGTTTCCCGAAAAGAAGCTCACGTACATCCCGAGCCTGTCCTCGAACACCATCATCTACAAGGGCATGCTCTCGGCCGATCAGATCGAGACGATGTTCCCCGACCTCACGGATCCCCACGTGGAGTCGGCCTTGGCCCTGGTACACCAGCGGTTCAGTACCAACACCTTCCCTTCCTGGCCCCTGGCCCATCCGTATCGCTACATCGCCCACAACGGCGAGATCAACACGCTGCGGGGCAACATCAACTGGATGCGGGCCCGCGAGGCCCTCTGCCGGTCGGGCCTCCTGGGGGACGATCTCCCGGAGGTCTTTCCGGTGACGCGGGAAGGGCTGTCCGACTCCGCCACCTTCGACAACGTCCTCGAGTTCCTCGTGATGAGCGGGCGGTCGCTGCCTCACGCCATCCTCATGATGATCCCCGAGCCGTGGCAGAACCACGAGTCCATGAGCCCCGAGCGCCGAGCGTTCTACGCCTACCACGCCTCCCTCATGGAGCCGTGGGACGGGCCGGCCTCCATCGCGTTCACCGACGGCACCGTCATCGGCGCAGTGCTCGACCGCAACGGGCTGCGTCCCTCGCGCTACTACGTGACCAAGGATGACCTCGTCGTCATGGCCTCCGAGGTCGGGGTGCTGGACATCCCGCCGGAGAACGTCAAGGTCAAGGAGCGGCTCCACCCGGGCCGGATCTTCCTGGTCGATACCGCCCAGGGACGGATCGTCGACGACGAGGAGATCAAAGCCCAGCTGGCCGGCGAGCATCCGTATGCCGAATGGCTGCGCGACAATCTCGTGTCGCTGGAGCAGTTGCCGGCGGCGCCTGTCCGCGCTGCCGATCACGAGACGGTGCTGACGCGCCAGATCGCCTTCGGTTACACCCACGAGGACGTGCGCATCCTGCTCACGCCGATGGCCCGACAAGGCGAGGAGCCGATCGGGTCGATGGGCACGGACACCGCGCTGGCCGTGCTCTCCGACCGACCCCGGCTCCTCTACGACTACTTCAAGCAGCTCTTCGCCCAGGTCACCAACCCGCCGCTGGACCAGATCCGCGAGGAGCTGGTGACCTCGATGGAATCGACGATCGGGCCCGAGCGCAACCTGCTCTGTCCCGAGCCCCAATCGTGCCGCCAGATCGCCTTGCCCGACCCCGTGCTCTCCAACGAGGACCTGGCCAAGCTGGAGCACGTGGCCGTGGCTGGCTTCAGGGCCGTCACCCTGCCCACGCTCTACGCCCCGGTCGAAGGCCCGGTGGGGCTCGAGCGGGCGCTGGCGGAGCTTCAGACTCGGGCCAGCCAGGCCATCGCCGAGGGGGCCAACATCATCATCCTGTCCGATCGCGGCGTGAGCCGCGATCGGACCGCGATTCCCAGCCTGCTGGCCACTGCTGCGGTTCATCACCACCTCGTGCGCCGAGGGGAGCGAACCCGGTGCGGGCTGGTGATCGAGACCGGCGACGCCCGCGAGGTGCACCACATGTGCCTGCTCATCGGGTATGGCGCCGGCGCCGTGAACCCCTGGGTGGCCTTCGAGACCCTGGACGACATGATCCGCGAGGGCCTGCTGACTGGCGTGGACCACGCCAAGGCGGTGAAGAACTACATCAAAGCCCTCAACAAGGGAATCCTCAAGGTCATGGCCAAGATGGGGATCTCCACCCTGCAGAGCTATTGCGGCGCGCAGATCTTCGAGGCCATCGGGCTGGACAAGACACTGGTGGACCGCTACTTCACGGGCACCGCCTCCCGCGTCGCGGGGATCGGCATCGACGTGATCCACGAGGAGGTTTGCCGGCGGCACGGGCAGGCCTTCCCCGAGCGGCCGGTCGGGCCGGCCGAGCTCGACTGGGGCGGCGAGTACCAGTGGCGGCGCGACGGCGAGCACCACATGGTCAACCCCGACATGATCGCCCGCCTCCAGGATTCCACCCGGACCGGTCGCTACGGGCAGTTCAAGGAGTACGCGAAGCTCGTCGATGATCAGAGCCGTCGTCGGGCCACCCTGCGCGGACTCATGCAGTTCAAGTTCTCCGACGCCCCTATCCCGTTGGAAGAGGTGGAGTCGGTGGAGGCGATCTTCAAGCGGTTCGCCACCGGGGCCATGTCCTACGGATCCATCAGCCAGGAGGCGCACGAGGCCCTGGCTATCGCCATGAACCGCATCGGCGGCAAGTCCAACACCGGCGAGGGTGGAGAGGACCCGGCCCGGTACCGGCGCGACCCCAACGGCGACTGGCGCCGCAGCGCGGTCAAGCAGGTCGCCTCCGGCCGCTTCGGCGTCACCAGTGAATATCTCGTCAATGCCGACGACCTGCAGATCAAGATGGCTCAAGGCGCCAAGCCCGGCGAGGGCGGGCAGCTGCCCGGTCCCAAGGTGTACCCGTGGATCGCCAAGGTGCGCTTCGCCACGCCCGGGGTGGGGCTGATCTCGCCGCCCCCGCACCACGACATCTACTCCATCGAAGACATCAAGCAGCTCATCCACGACTTGAAGAACGCCAACCCGCAGGCCCGTGTGCACGTCAAGCTCGTGGCCGAGGTGGGCGTGGGCACGGTGGCCGCCGGCGTGGCCAAGGCGTTCTCGGACGTGGTCCTCATCTCCGGTCACGACGGCGGGACCGGGGCCTCGCCCCTCACCTCCATCAAGCACGGCGGAATCCCCTGGGAGCTCGGTCTGGCCGAGACCCAGCAGGTCCTCGTCATGAACAAGCTGCGCGATCGGATCACGGTGCAGGTGGACGGTCAGCTCAAGACCGGGCGCGACGTCGTCATCGCCGCCCTGCTGGGAGCCGAGGAATACGGTTTCTCGACCGCTCCCCTGGTCGTGCTCGGCTGCATCATGATGCGGGTCTGCCATCTCAATACGTGCCCGGTCGGCATCGCCACCCAGAACCCGGAGCTCCGCAAGCGCTTCGCCGGCCGCCCCGAGCACGTCGTCAACTTCTTCCGCTTCCTGGCCCAGGAAGTGCGCGAGTACATGGCCCGGCTCGGCTTCCGGACGATGGACGAGATGATCGGCCGGGTCGACCGCCTCGACATCGCGCCGGCCGTCGATCACTGGAAGGCCCGTGGGCTCGATCTGTCGGCCATCTTCTACCAGCCGCCGATGGGAGCCGACGTCCCCCGGCGCAAGGTCCGCGAACAGGATCACGGCCTGGAGAAATCGCTGGACGCCACGACGCTCATCCCCGCCTGCCGGGACGCCATCGAGCACGGCAAGCCCGTCGCGCTCTCGCTCCCCATCCGCAACGTGCACCGCACGGTAGGGACCATGCTGGGCTACGAGGTCACCCGTCGGTGGGGCGGCGAGGGGCTCGGCGACAACACCGTTCGCCTGCACTTCACGGGCTCGGCCGGCCAGAGCTTCGGGGCCTTCGTGCCGCGCGGGATCACGATGGTGCTGGAGGGCGACGCCAACGACTACTGGGGCAAGGGCCTGTCCGGCGGCAAGCTGGTGGTGTATCCCCCGCGCGCATCGACCTTCGTCCCGGAAGAGAACATCCTCGTCGGCAACGTGGCCCTCTACGGCGCCACCGGGGGCGAGGCCTATGTCCGGGGGGTGGCCGGCGAGCGGTTCGCCGTCCGCAACTCGGGGGTGCACGCGGTCGTGGAAGGCGTCGGCGACCACGGGTGCGAGTACATGACGGGCGGGCGGGTGGTCATCCTCGGCCGTACCGGCCGGAACTTCGCCGCCGGCATGTCGGGAGGGCTGGCCTACGTCCTGGACGTCGACGGCGATTTCGCCCGCCGCTGCAATCCCGGCATGGTCGAGCTGGACCGGTTGAACCAGGCCGAGGACATCAACCTGGTGCGCGACCTGATCGTGCGACACGTGAGCCACACCGGCTCCCCCTATGCCGCGGGGATCCTGGACCGGTGGGTCGAACTGCAAGCGAAGTTCGTGAAGGTCACGCCCAAGGACTTCAAGCGCGTGCTCCTGGCCGAGAGCCGGGCCCGCGCCGAGGGCCGGGAGCCCACCTTCACCGAGCTGGTGGGCGCCGGTGGGTAAGGCCACCGGGTTCCTGGAAATCAAGCACAAGAAGTGGCCGACCCGCCCGGTGGCGGAGCGGACGCGGGACTGGAACGAGGTCTATCTCCCCTACCCGGAAGACGAGCTCAAGAAGCAGGCGGCCCGCTGCATGGATTGCGGCATTCCCTTCTGCCATCAGGGCTGCCCGCTGGGCAACCTGATCCCCGACTGGAACGATCTCGTCTACAAGGAGCACTGGCACGACGCGATCCAGCGCCTGCACGCCACGAACAACTTCCCCGAGTGGACGGGCCGGCTCTGTCCCGCCCCCTGCGAGGGCGCCTGCGTGCTGGGGATCAACGACGATCCGGTGACGATCAAGGCGGTGGAGGTCTCGGTCATCGAGCGGGCCTTCACCGAAGGCTGGGTCGGGCCGGACTCTCCGGCACTCAGGACGGGCAAGCGGGTGGCCGTCGTGGGCTCGGGGCCGGCCGGGCTGGCCGCCGCCGCCCAGCTGAACCGGGCCGGGCACTGGGTGACCGTATTCGAGCGCTCCGACCGGATCGGCGGGCTGCTGCGCTACGGAATCCCCGAGTTCAAGATGGAGAAGCGATTCATCGATCGGCGCCTGCAGCTCATGGAAAAGGCCGGCGTGGCCTTCCGGCCGAACGCGGACGTGGGGAGCACCGTGCCGACGCGCTCCCTGCTCGAGCAATTCGACGCCGTGGTCCTGGCTTGTGGAGCGGGCTGGCCCCGCGACCTGGCCGTGCCCGGGCGTGACTTGGCAGGAATCCACTTCGCGATGGAATACCTCACGCTGCAGAATCGGCGCTGCGAGGGCGATGCGATTGCCGACGAAATGTTCATCACCGCCAAGGACAAGCGCGTGGTGATCATCGGCGGCGGCGACACCGGGGCCGACTGTCTGGGCACCGCTCACCGCCAGGGCGCCCGGTCGGTCCACCAGTTCGAGCTGCTGCCGCGGCCTCCCGACACCCGCGCCCTCGACAATCCCTGGCCGCAGTGGCCCAACGTCTTCCGCGTTTCCTCCGCCCACGAGGAAGGCGGCGAGCGCGTGTATTCGGTGTCGACCCGGAGCTTCCGGGGCGACACTCAGGGCCGCGTGCGAGCGCTGGAAGCGGTCAAGGTGGAGATGGTCCGCGACGGCGGGCGCCTGGAGTTCCGGCCCATCCCGGGGAGCGAGCTCACCCTGGAGGTCGATCTCGTGCTCCTGGCCATGGGCTTCCTCGGACCGGAGCGCCCCGGCCCTATCGAAGAGCTGGGACTCCGCCTGACCGAGCGCGGCAACGCCTGGCGCAATGAGAACTGGATGACCAGCGAGCCGGGCGTGTTCACGTGCGGGGACATGCAGCGTGGCCAGTCGTTGATCGTGTGGGCCATCGCCGAAGGACGCTCGTGCGCTCGGGGCGTCGACCGCTATCTGATGGGCGCGTCCGAGCTGCCGGCTCCCTTGCCCTGACCGACCGGCAAAACATCGCCACCGCCGAGAACGACCCGGGAGAAGCTGACCACCGCCGCCGCAACGCGCTGTTTTTCGAGGTTGCAACATGCGAGCGTTTCCTCGTGTGGTCCTGTCGCTGGCTGTGCTCACCAGCGCGTTGGGGGCGCCCCCGGTCCTGGCCCAGCCGGCCCCGGCTGGCGTCGTCACCGCCGTACACGGAACGGCCACGATCGCGCGCGCCGCGGACCGGCAGACGGCTCCCCTGCGATTCAGGGACGACGTGTACTTCCACGATCGCGTCGCCACCGGGGCGCGATCGCTGGCCCGCATCCTCCTCGGCGGCAGAGCGGTGGTGACGGCGCGCGAGCACTCCATCTTGACCATCACGGCGGTGCCGGGGGCCGCCACGCTCGATCTGCAGAACGGGCGCCTGCTCCTGGCCGTCTCCAAGGGCGCCATGCGGCCGGGCGAGTCGATCGACATCAAGACTCGCAATGCCATCATCGGCATCCGGGGAACGGTCGTGGTCGCCGAGTTCACACCGGGCAACGCGACCGACGGCCGCGACGATGCGACGGTCTTCACGATCCTGCGAGGTCTCGTCGAGGTGATCCAGGTCGACCCTCTGGCCGCCCACTCGACGGCGCCGCCCCTGCGCCTGCGCGCGCTGCAGAGCGTGAGACTGATCGGCGCTCGCCTCGTGGAAGTGACCTCGATCTCGGCTGAACAGGCCAAGCGACTGTCGCAGGGCTTCGCCGTACCGATCCGACCGATGCCCGAGACGAGCCAGGAGGTCGCTCGCCTCCACGCCGCACACGTCGGCCAGGAGCTCACCGCCCTCTTGCCTCCGGTCGGTGCCTGGCCGGGCGAGCGGCAAAAGTTGTCGCTGAGCGCTACCGATCTGAACTTCCTCCACACGGACGGCGGGTCTCAGACGCTTCTGGGGCGGGTGACGTCGGGGAGAACGACGGGAACCCTGGTCGACCGGACGACGGACACGCTGGCCGCGGTGACCGGGCTGGTGCCCGGTGTGACGGGGGCTTGACAGGCCTGACGGGGACATTGCCGGGCGTCGCTGACGGACAGGGCAGGATCGCTGATCACGCCCTCCGGCTCCACGCCGGCGGTCTCGCCGCCCGCGCAGCAGCCGCTACCGAGCCTGCTGGGAACGACCGGCGCCCTGCTGGGAGGGGCCACCGGCGCGCTGCTCAAGTGATCCCGCGGCCGTGAGCCGCGTGCTCGGGCCGCGCCCCGGCGTGGCCGACACCGCTACCCGCCGCGGGTGTGCATCTCCAGGTGGGGATCCTCCTTGAGCCGGCCGAGCTGGACGAGCGGCCCCCGCTCCCGCGCGGCCAGCCGCTCCTCCGCGCCCCGATCGGTCCGGGCCCGCCAGGGCTCGCGGATCAGCGACGCCAACTCCTCGGAGGTCGCGCCTCGACGCAGCGGGCCGCGAAGATCGGTGCCCTGCAGGGCGTAGAGGCACAGGTACCACATCCCGTCGGCAGTGAGCCGGCTGCGGTCGCAGGAGCTGCAGAAGGGCGCTGTCGTCGAGGCGATGATCCCAAAGACCGTGCCGTCGGGCAGGCGGAAGCGCTCGGCCGGGGCCGTGCTGTCCGGCTCCCGGACGGGTTCGATGCGCCCGTACCGACGGCCCAGGCCTTCCAGCATCTCGGCACGAGACACCACTTTGTCCATGGCCCAGCGAGTCGCCCCCCCGACGTCCATGTACTCGATGAAGCGCACCTCGGCGGGAACGCCCCTGGCGAATTCGATCAGGTCCTGGAGCTCGTCGTCGTTGACGCCACGCATGACCACCGTGTCGAGCTTCGTCCCCGTGAAGCCGGCGCGGGCCACCGCCGCGATGCCTTCCAGGACCTGAGAAAGCGTGTCCCGGCGGGTCAGGAGGCCGAAGCGGTCGGGACGAAGCGTGTCGAGGCTCACGGTCACCCGGTGGAGGCCCGCCGCCCGCAGTGCCTCCACCTGGCCGGCCAGCAGCACGCCGTTCGTCGTGATGGCCAGATCCCGTAGCGGCTTCTCCGCCAGCAAACGGATCAGTGCGGGCAGATCGCGACGCAGCAGCGGCTCGCCGCCTGTCAGGCGGACCTTGTCCACCCCCAGCCCCACGAACACGTCGACCAGCCGGCTGATCTCCTCGAAGTTGAGGAGGCGCTCCCGGGGCAGCCAGACGTAGTCCTCCTCGGGCATGCAGTACTGGCAGCGCAGGTTGCAGCGGTCGGTGACCGATAACCGGAGATTCCGGAGCGGCCGGCCCCACGTGTCGCCGATCAGCCCAGCGATTGGAGGATCTCCTCGAGAGGCTGCCGCGCGCAGGTATGTTGTGGCGTGTCCCTCACGGTATACCGGCTGGCCTCGGTCTCCCGCAGCTGCATGAGCAGGGTGACGAACTCCTTGGGGTTGTCACCCTCGAAGGCCACGACGAAGTCCTGATCGTCCAGGCCGAACGAGTAGGCGGTGTTGATGCGGATGGCCGGGAATCGGTGCCCGGCCCGGATGTGCTCGGCCATCATGCGGCGCCGCTCCTCCATGGGCAGCAGATACCACTCGCGGGTCTTCACGAAGGGGTAGACGAACAGGTATTTCGACTGCCCGGGCTGCATGGTAACCGGCGTTTCGTCGTCGGGGTGGGCCTTGACGTACTGCGACTCTCGTGTGACCGCCAGGTAGGTATACGTGTTCCGCAGATGCGGTGCCAGCGTCGTCGCCCGCAATCCCTGGGTGAGCTCACGGATCGGCTCCAGCTCGCGGGAGATGAGCCAGAGCAAGAAGTCGGTGTCGCGCCGGAGCCCGATCGTCGAATAGGCGCGGATGGTGACACGCGTCTTGTAGTCGTCCACCCGGGCCAGGTACTCGGCGATGGCCCAGCTCTTTTCCGCTTTGGGCAGGGCCCACCACGACGGCTGCGCCTGGAAGAACGAATAGAGCATGCAGTAGCCAGGTGGCGTCTGTTCCACTGCCCTCCTCCTAGGCGACGGGAATCGCGGCCGCGTCCGCCCGGGCCCGTTCCCACTCGCGGATCAGTCCCGCCCTCTTGACGCCGACCTCGAAATGGTCCCAGGGCAAGCGCTCGTCGCAGCTGCGCTCGCGCGTGGTGTAGAAGCCGGCATCGCCGTCCCACTCGCGCAGGGCTCTGCGCCAGTCGCCGTCGAGCCGGGCCGCCCGCTCCAGGAGATCGGCCACGCGACGATCGCCCCGGGCCAGCAGCGCCTGCAGCGCGGCCTCTCGCGGATTCTCGTGCAGCACGCGGACGTTCGGCAAGCGGCGGACGCCGCGCTTGATGGCCTCGAGCTTCTGCTGGAGCGATTCCACCCCGTCGAAGGGCGCCCACTGGAACGGCGTCCACGGCTTGGGCACGAACGAGGAGATCGATAGCGTCAGCCGACCGAACGGCCGGCCGGTCGAGTCCAGCACCCGCAGCCGATCGAGCATGCGCTCGGCCAGGCCGGCGATGGCCTCCACGTCCTGCGCGGTCTCGCTCGGCAGGCCGATCATGAAGTACGTCTTGAGGTTGGGGATGCCGTGGCCACGGATGACCTCGCAGGCGGCGAAGAGCTGAGCATCACTGATGGCCTTGCGGATCACACGCCGCAGCCGCTCGGTACCCGCCTCCGGGGCGACGGTGACCGTGCGGTGGCCGCCTCGGGCCAGCGCGGCGACCAGCTCGGGGGTCAGGCTGTCGGCGCGCAGCGAGGAGATCGACAGCTCCAGCTCGTTGGCCTCCACCACCTTCAGGAGCTCACCGATCCAGGGGTAGTCGGAGACGCAGGCCCCCACCAGTCCGATGCGGCGGTTGGCGGGATCGGCCGCGAGCCGCCCCACGCTCTCGGCCAGGGCCTGGACCGAGCGGTGACGCACCGGCCGATAGATCTGGCCCTCCAGGCAGAAGCGGCAGCCGCGCCCGCATCCCTTGCCCACCTCGAGAAGCGCCATGTGGCCGTATTCGGCCAACGGCGTCTTCACCAGCGAGAGGGTCTCGAAGCGGTCGACCTCGCGCAAGCGTCGCTTGACCACGGTCGTGGGAGCGCCGGCGGCCGGCCGCACCTCGGCGACGGCGCCCTGGGGGTGATAGGTGATGGCGTAGCGCTCGGGCACGTACACGCCGGGCACACTCACCACCCGATCGAGGAAGGCCTCCCGACCGGGATCCCCTTCCCGGTAAGCGGCGATCAACTCGCCGACCAGCTCCTCGCCCTCGCCGACGACGATGAAATCCATGAACGGCGCGATCGGCTCGGGGTTGGAGAAGGCACACACCCCGCCCATCATGACCAGCGGATCGTGAGGCCGGCGCTCGGCCGCCCGCAGCGGGATGCCGGACAGGGCCAGGAGCCGCAGCGCGTTGATGTAATCGCCTTCGTAGGTGATCGAGAACCCGATCAGGTGGAAATCGGCGAGCGGTCGCTGGGACTCGAGCGAGAACGGCCGGCCTTGCGTGCGCCGTAGCTCGTCGAGGTCGGCGGGATCGGGCATGAACACCCGCTCGCAGACGACGTCGGGGAGCTGGTTGAAGTGCCAGTAGATGGTCTGCAGACCGAGATTCGACATTCCCACGGCGTACGTATTCGGGTAGACGAGAGCCACCGCGATCTTGCCGCCCCAGTCCTTGCGGACCGCACCCTCCTCCTGGGCAAGGAGGGCAAGCGCTTTTTGCTTCAGCGACCAGGACATGAAGGTCACTCTACCACACCGTGCCCGAGCCCCTGAGCGCGACCGGGTCGCCGGCGGGGCGTTCAGTTGGCCGCGGCCGGACTGACCCGCCGACGGCTCCAGGCCAGCCCGATCAGGGCCACCAGGACGCCGATCGCGCTGGCGAGCTGGGGCACACGGATGGTGCCCAGCCAAAAGCTATCCAGCCGCAACGCCTCGATCGCGAAGCGCCCGATCGAGTAGAGACCGATGTAGAGAAAGAAGAGGGCGCCGGGGTGCGCGCGCATCCGCGGTCGCAGCCAGGCGATGAGCACCAGGAACACCGCGAAGTCCCAGAGCGACTCGTAGAGGAAGGTCGGGTGAAAGTACTCGTACTGCCCGTACCCGGGGGGACGGTGAGGCGGCGAGATATAGAGCTTCCAGGGCAGGTCCGTCGGCCGCCCGAACGCCTCTTCGTTGAAGAAGTTCCCCCAGCGACCGATGGCCTGTCCCAGGGCCAGGCCGGGGGCCGCGACATCGAGGCTCCGCAGGACCGGAAGACGCCACCGGTGCGCCAGCCATATGCCTACCAGCGGTCCGACGATGAGGCCGCCGTGGATCGCCAGACCGCCCTCCCAGACCGCCGGGATCTTGGCGGGATGCTGACCATAGTAGTCCCAGTTGAACACCACCTCGTAGAGGCGGGCCCCCACCAGGCCAGCGAGAATCGCCCACTGGGCCGCGCTGATGAGATCATCGGCGGGCAGGCCTTCGTGCCGGGCTTGCCGGTGCGCCAGCCAGAGCCCCAGGATGATGGCGATGGCCATGAGGATGCCGTACCAGCGGATGGCGAAGGGGCCGATCTGAATGGCGATGGCGCCGGGCGACGCAAACATTCAGAGGTAAGATAGCCCGCCAGGTGGAATTCGTCCAATGAAGCTCTCCGGCTGGCGCCGGGCCACGCTC
>DASTFB010000004.1 GCA_035709005.1 Candidatus Methylomirabilota bacterium
TTCCTCCTCGAGCCGGAACGCTTCCTCTTCTTCGGCGCGCAGCGCCCGGCGCCGGGCCCGGGCGGCCATGCCCACGAGCCAGGCCACCTCGCCGGGCGGCACGCCCTCGCGCAGCAGCGCGCGGGCGGCCGCCTGCCATGATTCGAACGTCGGAGCGATTTGGACGTCGCGCATGGAGGCCATGCTACCGCCCGGAGCGCCGGCTCGCTCGTCGCCTACGTCGGTCCCCTCCGAGGAATCAGCTGGAGGTCGTGCGCTTGCGCAGCTCCTCCTGCATGGCCTCCCGGCCGGCCTCGAACGCCGAGACCAGGCGCTGCGTCTGTTCCTCGAAGACCTCGCGCCCCTTCTCGAGCCACTCCCCGGCCTGCTGCTGAGCCTGCTCGGCCAGCACCTGGGCGCGCTTGGCGACATCGCCTCCGCGCTCCAGCAGCAGGTCGCGCGCCTGGCGTCCCGTACGCGGGGCGCCGATCAGCGCGACGACGGCGCCGACCGCCGCGCCGAGGAGAAACCAGCCGAGATAGCCGCCCCCGCCGCCCTGTTCACGATTCATCGTTCGCTCCTTGCTGCTTGCGCAGCCGGTGAAGAAAGACGTCGAGACCGGTCTTGAGACCGGTCGCGACGCCGACGAGCTGGCCTGCCCGAGTGAGGCCGGCGACCGCCGCCAGCACGCGGCCCAGGCCTCCGGAGAGATCTTCCATGCGCTCCGTCAGGGCACCCAGCCGGGCCACTTCGCCGCGCGTCTCCTGCGTCAGCGCCCGGACCTGCTGCATGAGCTCGTGGGCCTCGGCG
Source organism: Candidatus Methylomirabilota bacterium (assembly GCA_035709005.1). Taxonomy (NCBI): domain Bacteria; phylum Methylomirabilota (SeqCode); species Candidatus Methylomirabilota bacterium. The sequence continues at coordinate 790 of DASTFB010000004.1, forward strand.
ACGAACGGCCGCAGCTCCTGCTCGGCGAGCGTGAGCAGTCGCTCGGCGCGCTCGCTGGCCCGCCGCATCGCGATCAGGGCCGCGATGAGGGCCACCGTGACGACCACGGCGCAGACGACGAGAACCACTTGGCCCCAGGGGTGCATGGAGCCGAATTATCAGGGCATTGCGAGCCGAAAGTCAATAAATTCATTGACTTGGTGAACATTCGGTCTTTATAATCGCGCGGGGTTTCGATGTCCCTCCAGGACCGCTTCGACGAGCTTCACCGGCGTCACGCCAGGGCCGCGCTGGGCGGTGGTGAGGAGCGCATCCGGCGACAGCACAAAGCCGGCAAGAAGACGGCCCGCGAGCGACTGGATCTCCTGCTGGATCCCGGGTCCTTCCAGGAAGTCGACCGGTTCGTCGTTCACCAGAGCCACGACTTCGACATGGCCGACCAGCGCGTCCCGGGCGACGGCGTCGTCACCGGCTCGGGCTTGATCCACGGCCGCCCGGTGGTCGCGTTCGCCCAGGACTTCACCGTCTTCGGTGGCTCCCTGTCCGAGGCCTACGCCCGCAAGATCTGCAAGGTGATGGACCTCGCCATGAAGACCGGCATCCCCATCATCGGGCTCAACGACTCCGGTGGGGCCCGCATCCAGGAGGGTGTCGTCTCGCTGGCCGGGTACGCCGACATCTTCCTCCGTAACACCCTGGCGTCCGGGGTCGTGCCGCAGATCTCCGCCGTCATGGGGCCGTGTGCGGGCGGAGCCGTCTACTCGCCGGCGATCACCGACTTCATCGTCATGGTCAAGGGCACGTCCAACATGTTCGTCACCGGGCCCGAGGTCATCAAGGCGGTCACCCACGAGACGGTCACCGCCGATGAGCTCGGGGGGGCCGGCCCCCACAACACCCTGTCGGGGGTCGCCCACTTCGCCGCCGACAGCGAGGAGGAGTGCCTGGCCCTGCTCCGCGAGCTGCTCACGTTCTTGCCCCAGAACAACCAGGAAGATCCCCCGCGGCGCCCCACCGCGGATCCCGTGGACCGGCGTGACGCATCGCTGCAGACGCTCGTCCCCGACCAGCCCAACCGGCCGTACGACATGAAAGAGCTGATCCGGACGGTGCTCGACGATCGCTACTTCTTCGAGATCCAGGCCGCCTTCGCGCCCAACATCGTGATCGGCTTCGGCCGCCTGGGCGGCCGCCCCGTGGGCATCGTGGCCAATCAGCCGGCGCATCTGGCCGGCTGCCTCGACATCAACGCCTCCGTCAAGGCGGCCCGCTTCGTTCGCTTCTGTGATTGCTTCAACGTTCCCCTGGTGACCTTCGAGGACGTCCCCGGGTTCCTGCCGGGGACCGCCCAGGAGTTCGGCGGGATCATCCGCCAGGGGGCCAAGCTCCTCTACGCGTTCTGCGAGGCCACGGTGCCCAAGCTCACCGTCATCACCCGCAAGGCCTACGGCGGGGCCTACTGCGTGATGTCCTCCAAGCACATCCGGGGCGACGTCAACCTGGCCTATCCCACGGCGGAGATCGCGGTGATGGGCCCGGAGGGCGCGGTGAACATCCTCTACCGGCGGGACATGGAGCAGACCACCGATCTGGCCGGATTCCGCGAGGGCAGGATCCACGAGTACCGGGAGAAGTTCGCCAATCCCTACGTGGCTGCCGAGCGCGGCTACATCGACGAGGTCATCGAGCCCAAGGACACCCGGCCTCGCCTGGTGGCGGCGCTGGAGCTGCTCTCCACCAAGCGGGACAGCAATCCTCCCAAGAAGCACGGGAACATCCCGCTGTGAACGAGCGCGGCCGCCAGCGCAAGGCAGAATTCACGACCTCGTGGGGCGCGCCCCTGAAGCCGGTCTACGGGCCCGAGGACGTCGGTGACTGCCGCACCGAGGACGCCCTGGGCCGGCCGGGCGAGTTCCCCTTCACCCGCGGCGTGCACCCGACCATGTACCGCGGTCGCCTGTGGACGATGCGGCAGTACGCCGGCTTCGGGGCGGCGGCCGAGACGAACAAGCGCTACCGCTTCCTGCTCGAGCAAGGGCAGACCGGCCTGAGCGTGGCCTTCGACCTGCCCACCCAGATGGGTTACGACCCCGACGCCCCCGAGGCCCGCGGTGAGGTCGGACGGGTCGGCGTCTCGATCGCCTCGGTCGACGACATGGCGGACCTGTTCGAGGCCATCCCGCTCGACCGCGTGTCGACCTCGATGACGATCAACGCCACCGCAGCCATCCTCCTCGCCCTCTACGTGGTGGTGGCGCGGCGCCAGGGCGTCGCCGAGGCCCGCCTGAGCGGGACGACCCAGAACGACATCCTCAAGGAGTACATCGCCCGGGGGACCTACATCTTTCCCCCGGAGCCGTCGCTGCGCCTCATCACCGACATGTTCGCCTACTGCCACGAGCGCGTGCCCCGCTGGAACGTCATTTCGATCTCCGGCTACCACATGCGCGAGGCCGGGTGCACCGCGGTGCAGGAGGTGGCGTTCACGCTGGCCAACGCCATCGCCTACGTCGAGGCGGCTCGGCGTGCGGGCCTCGCCGTGGACGACTTCGCGCCCCAGTTGTCGTTCTTCTTCAACGCCCACAACAACCTGCTGGAGGAGGTCGCCAAATTCCGCGCCGCGCGCCGGCTCTGGGCCCGGACGATGCGCGACCGGTTCGCCGCTCGTGACCCCCGCTCGATGATGCTGCGCTTCCACGCCCAGACGGCGGGCAGCATGCTCACCGCCCAGCAGCCCGAGAACAACATCGTGCGGGTGACGGTGCAGGCGCTGGCGGCGATCCTGGGCGGCTGCCAGTCCCTGCACACGAATTCCATGGACGAAGCCCTGGCGCTGCCGACCGAGCGGGCGGTGCGCATCGCCCTGCGCACGCAACAGATCCTCGCCCACGAGTCCGGCGTGGCCGACCTCGTAGATCCCCTGGGCGGATCCTTCGCGCTGGAGCGATGCACCACCGACCTCGAAGAGGCCGCGGTCGACTACATCGAGCGGATCGATGACATGGGCGGCGCGGTGGCGGCCATTCCGTTCATGCAGCGGGAGATCCAGGAGGCCGCCTACCGCTACCAGCGGGAGGTGGAGGACAAGGTCCGGGTGGTGGTGGGGGTGAACGACTTCGTCACCGAGGAAGCGGCGCCGGGCGATCTGTTCCAGCTCGATCCCGGCGTGGGGGAAGCCTTGGGCCAGCGGATCGCCCGAGTCCGCGCCGGCCGCGACGAGAGCGCCGCGCTGCGGTCCCTGGACGCCCTGGAACGTGGGGCCCGGGGCCGGGACAACCTCGTCCCGCTCATCGTCGACGCCGTCGACGCGTCGGTCACGCTGGGCGAGATCTGTCAGCGGCTGCGCGCGGTGTTCGGCACGCATCAGCCGTCGGTGACGTTCTGATGGTGCTCCGCGCGGCCCTCGCGCTGACCAGCCTGCTCGCCGCGCTCGTCGTCGCGGCCAGCCCCGCCGCCGCCGGCCTGGCCGACCGGGTGGGGGCGACGTTCGCCCTCATGGCCGACGACTTCATCAGGGCGACGCAGCCTCTGGATGGCATCGTCGTCGCCGTCGAGGGACGAACCGTCTACCTCGACATCGGAGAGCGGGACGGCGCCCGCGTCGGCCAGGAGCTGACCGTGTTCAGGCGCGGCGAGCCGTTCTATCATCCGTTTACGGGGCGCCTGATCGGCCGTTACGAGGACATTCTCGGGCACGCTCAGATCCGGCGGGTCGAGGAGCAATTTTCCGAGGCCCTGCTCATCCCCGCGCCCGATGCCCGCGAGCCCCGCCCCGAAGATGGTGCCCGGATCACCCGCGGGCGAATTCGCCTCGCCGTCACGCCGTTGCTGGACCTGACCGGCGGCGATGCCGACGTCCGGCGAGTGCCCTACCTCATGGCCAGCGTCCTGGAGCGGTCCAAGCGCTTCCTGGTCGTCGATCCGCTGGCCGTCACCGACATGTTCGCCAACGGCGCCTTGCGGGTGGCGGAGGTCCTGGCCCGGCCCGAGCGGGCCAGGCGGATCGCCAGGAACCTGGACGTCGGGGGCTGGCTCATCCCCGTGCTCCTCGAGCGCGGGGGGGTGATGCACCTCGATGTCACCTGGATCTCGGCCGTCACCGGCACCGCCCTGTTCTCCCGGCGCCTGCCCCTGGTCCCGGCCGGCAGCGTCGAGGGCCAGCGATTCCCCTGGGAGCCGCGGCCCGAAGACTGAGTGTGCTATGGTAGGGCCCGCATGAGACACGGGCGCCTCAGCCTCGTCTTCATGCTCGCCCTGGCTCTCACTGGCTGTGCCACACTCCGCAACATCGTGGGGATGCCGGGACCTGGCGAGCCCTCGGTTGCCCTGAAGTCCGCCGAGACCCGCTGGCTGCTCATCAAGAATCCGCGCTTCGGGGACGTGCCCAGCGAGCCGGAGTACATCTGGGTCGAGGAGGACAAGGTTCCCACGACCCTGCGGACCCTGTTGCTCGGAAAACGCTCGATCATCGCCACCCCGGAGATCGTGGCCAAGTACGGCCGGCCTCCGGGCGGCGGCAAGATCAGTCCCCGCCAGGGGATGCCGTCGCCGACCACCGAGTCGGCTCGCAACGAGCCGGCCCGGGGCGAACCGGCCCGCAGTGAGACGGCCGCGGCGGTGGCGGCCACGGCGGGCCCGCCTGCGCCCGCCCCGGAAAGCACCCGTGGCTACGTCGTGTTCGTCGACACCACGCGAATCGCCGTCGACCTCACGGCCAGCGACGGCCTGCAAGCCGGCTCCATCGTGAGCCTGCGCCGGGACCGCATTCCCATCGTGCATCCGGTGACCGGAGAAGTGCTGGGCGAGCTGGACGAGGAGATCGGCACGGCGCGCATCGTCGAGGTGCGCGAGAAGTTCTCGGTGGCCGAGATCCAGACCGTCGAGCCGGGCGCGCAGATCCGGGTACGGGATCGCGTCGTCCCCAAATAGCGCCTGCGTGCCGACTCCGACCCTGGAACAGATCCTCAAGGAGCGCGTCGGGGCGCTCGTCGGGGCCGAGCTGCAGACCGTGGAGGCCAGGATTCGAGGCGAGCTCGACTCGCCGGTGTCGCTCATTCAGGAGATGGGCGGGTACATCGCGGGAGCCGGCGGCAAGCGGCTGCGTCCCATGCTCCTGCTGCTGGCCGCCCGGCTGGCCGGCTACCGCGGCCCGCGCTCGGTGCAGCTGGCCTGCGTCGTCGAGCTCCTGCACACGGCGACGCTGATCCACGACGACGTCGTCGACCAGGCCCCCTTGCGCCGCGGGCGGCCGTCGGCCAACGCCCAGTGGGGAGACGACGCCTCGATCCTGGTCGGCGATCATCTCTACTCGAAGTCGTTCGCCCTGCTCGTGCGTGACAACGACCGGGCCGTGATGGAGACCCTGGCCCGGGCCACCGTCTCCATGACGGAGGCCGAGGTGTTCCAGCTGGAGCGCAAGCGCAGCGGCCTCACCACCGAGGCCGATTACCTGCGCATCATCACGCAGAAGACAGCCTCGTTCATCTCCGCCTGCTGCCGGATCGGCGCCCTGCTGGGGGGGCTGCCGCCGGAGCAGGTCGAGGCCCTCACGCGCTACGGGCTCGACGTGGGCGTGGCCTTCCAGATTTCCGACGACTCGCTGGATTTCGTGGCCGACCAGGACCGGCTGGGAAAGGCGATCGGGAGCGACCTCCGCGAGGGCAAGCGGACGCTGCCCCTCATCGCCATGCTGGAGCGCGCGGCGCCGGCGGCCAACGAGCGTGTGCGACGCCTGCTGAAACAACCCGAGCTGGCTCCTGCCGAGCTGGCCGAGATCCGGGAGCTCGTCCTCAAGTACGACGGCGTGGACTATGCCCGCGCGCGCGCCGCGCTCTTCGCCCAGGCGGCCAAGGCCGACCTGGAACGCTTCGCGCTCTCGGAGGAGCGAGAGACGCTCGCCCTCATCGCCGACTTCGTGGTCGATCGCGATCGATAGCTTGGAGGGGGGCACAGAGACTGCGCCCCCCTCCAAACCTCCCCCGCTCACGCGGGGTGTGACACAGTTGGGAGCGGCAGGGCCGGAACGGAGGCTCACGACGCCGATCGTCACGCTGACCACGGACTTCGGGATCCGCGATAGCTATGTCGCCGAGATGAAAGGGGTCATCCTCGGCATCGCGCCCACCGTGCAGCTCGTCGATGTCACCCACGATGTCGAGCCCCAGCAGGTGGCCGAAGCCGCGCTCGCCGTCGATGCCGCCGCGCCGTTCTTTCCCAAAGGCACCACGCACCTGGCCGTGGTCGACCCCGACGTGGGGAGCGAGCGGCGGGGCCTCGTCGTCGTGGCCGCCGAGCAGTGCTTCGTGGGGCCGGACAACGGCCTGTTCACCCCGATCCTGCTGCGCGGTGGCTGGGTCGCCTTCGAGCTGACGGCCCCGGAGTACCGGCTGCCCGCGGTGAGTCGGACGTTTCACGGACGCGACGTCTTCGCCCCCGCCGCGGCCCACCTCGCACTCGGCGTGGCGCCGTCGGGCTTCGGGGCCCCGGTGCTGGATCCGGTACGACTGCCGTGGCCGGAGGCGCGTCCGGTGCCGGGCGGCGTGGCGGGCGCCGTCGTCCACATCGACCGCTTCGGCAATCTCGTCACCTCGATCGCCGCCGCCCAGGTGGTGACGCCGGCGGCCGGGGCCGTGAGGATCTGCGGCTCGGTCCTCCCGCTCGTCGGCACCTATGCGGATCTTCCGCCCGGTGGTGCCGGCGCGCTGATCGGCTCTCGCAATCGGCTCGAGGTGGTCGTGCGCGACGGGAATGCGGCAGAGCGCTTCGGCGCCCGTCGGGGAACGCCGGTCGTCTTCAGGCGGACGGTTTCTCTGCCGGGGGCGAAGCGCCCGCGGAGCCGCTCGTAGATGACGCCTCCTTCGCGGGGGCAGTGCTAGACTTCTCCGCGGATGCGGTGTCCTTGGAGTCCGTCTTGGTTCCGCTCTTCTCCGCCTCGAGTGCCTTCTTGCGCGCCTGCGAGGGATAGTCGGTGACGTACCATCCCTCGCCTTTCAAGATGAACGGCGCGGGGGAGAGCAGGCGGTGCAGCGGTCCCCCGCAGACCTCGCAGCGCTGCAGTGGCTCGGCGGTGATCCGCTGTCGAACCTCGAAGGTACGGCGGCACTGCTGGCATTGATACTCATACGTCGGCACGACTTCGACGCTACACGGGGAGATCATAACGTGTCAAGACAACGGCCCTGGCGGCTCGCCGTGGTCCTCGCGGCCCTCTGGCTCGCCGGATGCGCGAGCGGGCAACCCTCGGAGGTCACCCGGCTGCAAGCCCGGGCTGCGTACGAGCGCGGTCTTGGCCACATGCGCGACCGGCAGGCGTCGCTGGCCCTCAGCGCGTTTCAGGAAGCGATCGGGCTCGACGGCACGGTGCCGATCTATCGCAATACGCTCGGTGTCCTCTACCTCGACCGGCTGCTGCGCCCCGATCTGGCCTTGAAGGAGTTCGAGCGCGCCATCGAGCTCGACCCCAGCTACGCCGAGGCACACCTCAACACGGGTATAGCACTGGCCGAAATGGCACGCTGGGGCGACGCCGTACCGGCGTATCGGCGCGCCCTCGGCATGCCGACCCTCAGCGTGCCCCACATCGCCTATCAGAACCTCGGCCTCGCCCTCTACCACCTCAAGCAGTATCGGGAAGCCGAGGAAGCGCTGCGGCTGTCCATACGGCTTGAGCCCGCCCTGGAAGGCCCCTACTACAACTTGGGGTTGGTCCTGCTGGCTCAGGGCCGTCCCGACGAAGCCAGACAGGCCTTCCGGCGGGCGCGAGACCTCGCGCCTCAGTCTCGCTTCGGCCAGGCGGCCATCGGCCAGCTCGAGGCGCTGGACGACCGCCCGCAGTCCCACCGCTAGAAACGTCAAACTAAACTTGACCTGGTACCAATGCATGGGGTAGAAATTTGCCCGCTGCGGGGTGGGGTCTGCCGCTGATCAGGGCTCTGCCCGCGGTGTGCAGGTGTTGGTGTTGGGCCATGCAGAACGGCATTCGAGCATCTCACCCACCACACTGAGGAGGCGGTATGAGGATCATCCTCGCAGCCGTCCTGTCTGTGGTCGTCATCCTCGGGTTCTGCGCGCCGGCAGCCTTCGCGCAGCCGCCGGCCCCGAAGGTGACGGTCAGCGGGCTCCTGGACTTCGTCTCGTCGTATTACAAGAACTTGCGCACCACCACCATCACCAACGACGACGACGACGGCTGGTACTCTCGCGAACGCGGTCGGTTCGAGATCACCGGAGCCATCGGCAAGGCGAAGGCGGTCTACGCCTTCGAGATCGACATGACGAACGGCGACGGTCCCAACAGCTCGGGGACCTCCAACAACTTCGACCTCGACGGCGACGTGGCCGGGGTCATCGAGACCAGGTGGCTCTACGTGGAGGTACCGGTGACCGGCGCGGGATCGCTGATGCCGTTCCTGCCGATGGAGTCGATCGGCCGGTTCGGCCAGCAGGGGGCCCGGGGGCATGCCTACAAGCCCGGCGTCCTGTGGTCCGGTGACTTCCCCGGCGTGAGCATCGAGACGAGGTGGGCCCCGAACCTCAGGAGCACGCTCACGTTCGCCCAGATCGGTGAGGCGCTCGATGAGTTGTCCGGGGAGACCGAGGACATCGCGTTCCTGGCGAGCGTGGAGATCGACCTGTTCAAGGGTTTCACCATCAAGCCCACGTACGCGTACGCGAACTATGACGCCTTCAACACCGGGACCGTCAACCTCGGCACCGAGTCGCCGAAGGGCGGGTTCACCCCCAACGTCATCGGCGCGCACCTCACGCGCCACTACATCGGCGCCGACGTGCGGTGGCGGACGGGGCCGTTCTCCCTGCAGCCCACGCTCATCGGCCTGTTCGGCACCCAGGAGTGCGCCGTCGCGTCGTGCGGCCACACCAACGACGTCGACATCACGTCCTTCATCTTCGACGTCATCGGCGGCTTCCAGGCCGGCCCGCTCCTGATCGAGGGGCGCTTCGCCTACACGCCGGGCATGAAGGCCGAGGACTGCGTTCAGGCCGGCGGCTTCTGCGGCGCCGGCGGTGAGGACATCAAGTACTACCAGGCGATCAACCCGGGGTTCATCTACCAGGCCGGGTGGGCCGAGATCCAGACCTCGGGCGTGGACTACAACCTCGTCTACTTCGGTGGCGCCCCGGCGGCCAACGGCTCCCGGCTCGGCGTCTCCCCGAGCTATGACAAGTACGGCCGCATGACGCTCGCCGCGGCCGCCGACTACGCGGTGACCCCCGCCTTCGTCCTGCACGCCGTCGTGAACGCGATGTGGACGGCGGAGGACGTGGACACCGACGCCCCCCTGAACAGCGCTCCGGTGAGCAGCGGCGACGACAACTACCTCGGTACCGAGATCGACGCCGGCTTCACCTATCGCTTTGCCCCGAACGTGGCGTTCGACCTGATCGGCGGCTACCTGTTTGCTGGCGACGCCCGCGGCTTTGCCGGTCAAGATCCGGAGGACATCTACAAGATCGCGGCGCGGATGCGCGTCACGTTCTAACTCGTCCCTGACGTACACGGGGGGCATGGGAACTCCCATGCCCCCCGTCGTGTCTCACCTCGCGTAGATCCTTCCGACAGCTTCTTGCCGGGTCTCTCACCACGATAGCGTCCTCACGGCGCCTGCTCGGGCCGCTCGTCGGCTCGACGTCGCGCCGTGGCTCGCTGGGGCCGTGACACCCGCCACGCTACCGCGGGCAGGGGCCTCACGGGCATCGCTCGGCCGCCCTCGACACTCGGCGGCCCGTGCGATGAGCGCGCGACCCGGTGCACGTGCCGCAGGCTGTCAGTGTTGCTCGTCAGCGTGACACGCGACCCCGGATGGAATGAGTCGCCTGACTCAGCCCGTTGCTCCGAACGTCCTGTTCTCTTCGTCACCAGCCTTGGCATCGTCGTTGCTGACCGCAAGACCGGGCACGACGATCGATGCAGGCCCCCATCACACACCTGGAGCCGAAGCCACTCGATGGCGCCGAACGATCGGCGCCACGACGACCGTGACCGTGCCCTCGTCGTCAACCGTACTCTCGTCGTCGCGGCGGGAGGAATTGCCTGACGGTGCGAATGTCCCACGCTCGCCACGTCATCGCAGGTGCCAAATGAGACAGATCGTGTGGTGCCTCATCGCCGTCGCGGCCTGGTTCGCGTGGCCCGTGCCGGCGTTCGCCCAGACACCGCCAGCCGCGCCGGCCCCCAAGGTAACGATCAACGGCCTCATCGACTTCGTGAGCTCGCTCTACCACAACCTCTCCGATTTCGACATCACCGGCGCCGCCCCGATTCCCGGCGCTCACGGCCGGGACAACGGCTGGTACTCGCGCGAGCGCGGAATCTTCACCGTGACGGGCGAGGTGGGCCGTTCCAAGGGGGTCCTGTCCCTCGAGATGGACTTCGCCAACGGCCGCATCGATACCTTGACCGCCGCGCCCAGCGGCAACAACGGCTTCGACCTCGAGGCCGATGAGAAGGGGCAGATCGAGGTCAAGTGGCTGTACCTGGAGGCGCCGATCACCGGGTCGGATTCCCTGCTGCCCTTCGTGCCCATGCCCACGGTCGGCCGCTTCGGGGCGCAGCCCGCCCGTGGTCACGACTTCAAGCCGGGTATCCAGTTCAGCGGCGACTTTCCCGGAGCGACGTTCGAGACGGGGTGGGCCCAGAACATCCGCTCGGTCCTGACGTACGCGCAGATCGACGAGCAGCTCGACGGAGTGCTCAACCCGGTCGGCACGGAGGATTTCGCCTTCGTGGGCAGCCTCCTGGTGAGCCTCTCCAAAGAGCTGACGGTCAAGCCGACGTATTCGTACGTCCGTTTCGACCGGGGCAGCGGCACACCGGCGGCGTTCGGGACCGAGCCCAAGGGCGGATTCTCGCCGGCGGCCGCCTCCCAGGCCAACAAGGCGACCGTGCGCCACACGCTGGGCGGCGACCTCCGGTGGGTGTTCGGGCCCTGGTCGCTCCAGCCGACGTTTCTGTACCAGTTCGGCGAGCAGGAGACGGTGGCCGCCACGGCCGGCGGCAAGAATGAGGTGGACATCAGCTCCTGGATCTTCGACGTCATCGGCGGGTTTCGGTCCGGGCCGCTGACCATCGAGGTTCGTGGAATGTATACCCCCGGCAACGAGGCGACCGAGTGCGTCCAGACGGTCGCCGGCGTGTGCGCCGGCGGCTCCGACATCAACTACTACCAGGCGATCAACCCCGGGACGATCCTCTACTTCGCCGGGTGGTCGGAGATCGAGTCGGCTGGTGTCGACTACCAGCTGCCCTTCCAGGGGGGCGCGGTGACGGGCATGAAGCTGGGCGCCAATCCCAGCTATGACAAGTACGGCCGCATCGTCGCCGCGGTGGCGATGGACTACGCCGTCACGCCGGCGTTCATCACGCACTTCGTCACGCTGGCGCAATGGACGGCCGAGGAGGTCGACACCGACGGCGCGTTGATCAATCCCCTGAGCCCGGCCAGCCTGGTGGCCCAGACCAACGGGATCACGCCGGCCAGCGGCGGCGACGAGCGCTATCTGGGGACCGAGGTCAACGGGGGGTTCACGTATCGCTTCACCGCCAACACCTCCTTCGACCTCATCGGGGCTTACCTCTTTGCCGGCCCCGCGCGGGACAGCGCGCAGATCGTCGGCGGGCCGAGCCGGGATGCCAAGGACGTGTACAAGGTCTCCGCACGGATGCGCGTGACCTTCTGACCTGCTGGCGCTCGGGAGGGTTTCCCCGCCCTCCCCGGGCGCCGTGGTGTTATAGTGCGGCGTCGTGGGGTGGTTGCGCCTGCTCTTCGCGCTGGCGATCGCCGTCGCCGCCCTCGGAGTGACGGTTCCTCCGCCGGCTCCGGCTGACGAGCACGCCCCGGCGCTCCGCGTGCTCGCCGATCAGCTCGCCGGGCTCTTCCCTACCGTCGAGACGCAGGTCGTCGACGTCGTCGACGGCCGCGTGACCCTCGCCAGCGGGCGCTCGCAAGGGGTCCACCCCGGCCTGGAGCTCACGGCGGTGCGCGAGGGTCGTGAGCTCTACCATCCGAGGACGAAGAAGCTGCTGGGCCGAGCCGAGGAGAGGCTGGGCCGCCTCGTGGTCGTCGAGTCGTTCGAGCAATACGCCGTCGCGTCGGCCGCTCCCGACGTGCTCGTGCGGTTGCAGCCGGGAGACACCGCCCGGGCGGCCGCCGGCAAGGTCGGCCTGGCCGTCGTCGTGTTAGCCGCAAGCCGATCCCGCACGGTCGAGACCGCGACGGCCGAGCTCGTTCAGGAGCTGGAGCGGACGAACCGCTTCCAGGTCCGCTTCGCCGACGAGGTCGGGGTCTGGCTGGCCCAGGAGCGGATCACGCCCGAGGACTTCTTGCGCGGACAGGGCCTTCGGCCGGCCGCCGAGCGCTTCAAGGTCGGCCACGTCCTGGCCATGCACTTCACGACCCAGCAGGGCAAGCCCTTCATGGAGGTTCGCCTCCTCTCCCCCGCGCTCGACGCCCCGGCGCTCCAGCACGCCATGTTCGTGCCGCCCTCGATCAAACCGAGCTCGGCCAGGCAGTTTTCCACTGCCCCGGGCGCCCAACGCGAGAAGGTCGAGCGCCGCTCGCTGCTGACGCGCTTGCTGTCCGGTGATTTCGAGCCCAACCGCTATTCGGCCAGCGCCGCTTCCATTCCTCTCAAATCGCTGGTGACGTTTCCGTTCCTCGTCCGCTCGATGGACGTAGCGGTGGCGCCAGGCGACAAGCTGCCGCGCATCGTCGTCACCGACGGGCAGCGCGTGTTCCTGTACCGGGTCAAAGCCCAGACCCTGGAGCCGGAGTGGACTCACGACAAGCTGATGGCCGGCCAGATCCTCAGCGTCCAGCTGGCCGACCTCGATGCCGACGGGGTGCTGGAAGCGGTGGTGAATCGCCAGGATGTCAAGGTCGGGATGCTGTCGTACGTCCTGACCACGAAGGACGGCAGGCCGGCGCTCCTCGCCGGCGACATCCCCCTCCTGCTCCTGGCTGTCGACGAGGCCGGCGATGGGGTGAACCGGTCGCTGTGGGGGCAGCGCTACGACGCGGAGAAGTTCTGGACGCTGGGCACGGCCACCCGCTACAAGCTCGACAAGGACAAGGCCGACGTCGTCGCGAGCGAGCGCGTGATCGTACACTCGTCGTTTCGTCCGACGGGAGCGACGTTCTCCAACATCGCCGGCGCCGAGCGAGTCGTGGCGTTCGTGGACGAGCAGAGCCGCCTCGTGGTCGCCAACGGGATCGGCCAGGAGGTATGGCGGTCGCAGTCGGCGGTGGGCGGCGGCGGCCCCGCCCAGGGCCAGGTGCGGATTGCCATGATGGAGATGCTGGTCGACAAGTTCTTCAAGATGGAGCCGAATCCGGTCTCCGTCGACCTCGACGGAGACGGCGTGCAGGAGATCGTCGTCCCGGTGAACCAGGAGGAACGGGGTCTCATGGGCGTCGTGTACCGGGGGCCGGCCGGCTTTCGGCTGCAAGTGGTGGACTCGGGCTTCGAAGGCCTCGTCATCGGGCTGGGCGCAATCCCGGGCGAGTCCGCCCCGACCCTGGTGGCCGCTGTGCTCCGGCGCAAGGGCCTCCTCCGAACGGGGGGCGATACGCAGATCATCATCACCACTCCCGAGTAGGTTGCCGCGCAAGGCGACACCCCGGATCAGCGCCGAGCCCCCCCGTGGGATGCGGGACATCCTGCCCGACGAGGCCGAGTTACGCGATGCGACGGCGCAGACCATCCTGACCGTCTACCGACGATACGGCTTTCGGCGGGTGGAGACCCCGGCCCTCGAGAACATCCAGCTGTTGACCCAAGGGGAGGGGGGCGAGAACGAGAAGCTGATCTTCAAGGTCCTCAAGCGCGGCGAAAAGCTCGACCTGGCCCGGGCCGCCAGCGAGAGTGATCTGGTGGATCTCGGCCTCCGCTTCGATCTGACCGTTCCGCTGGCCCGCTATTACGCCCACAACCATGCCCAGCTCGCCAAGCCGCTGAAGGCGGTGCAGATCGGCCCGGTCTGGCGGGCCGAGCGCCCGCAGAAGGGGCGGTTTCGCCAGTTCACCCAGTGCGACATCGATATCCTGGGCGTCCGGTCGGCGATCGCCGAGATCGAGCTCATCCTGGCGACCACCGACGCCCTGCGCGAGCTCGGACTGCGGGACCTGACGGTTCGCATCAACGACCGGCGGATCCTGGTGGGGATGGCGCGCGCCTGCGGGTTCGCCCCCGATCGCTACGACAGCGTGTTCATCACCCTCGACAAGATGGACAAGCTGGAGCGGGCGGAGGTCATCGAGGAGCTGGAGCGCGCCGGCCATCCGGCCTCGGCCATTGCCGAGCTGATGCGGCTGTTCGCCCAGATCGAGAAGACGCCGGGGTCCGACCGGAACCTGGAAGACCTGAAGGCACGCCTGGGAGCGCACGCCGACGCGGCGGCCTTCGCCACGCTGGCCACCATCATGCGGACGGTCGGGTCGGAGGCCGCCGGACACTGGCAGATCGCCTTCGATCCGACCCTGGTGCGCGGCATGTCCTATTACACGGGACCGATCTTCGAGATCGGCTCGTCGGCGTTTCCGTCGTCGATCGCCGGCGGCGGACGCTATGACGACATGATCGGAAAGATCCTGGGCGAGCCGGTTCCGGCCACCGGCTTCTCCATCGGCTTCGAACGGGTCGTCTCGATCCTCATGGCCCGCCCGTCGGCACGGTCGGCGCAGGACCGGCGCATCGCCCTGATGTTCGACGAGACGGAGGACGACCTGGCCGCGGTGCTGAGGGTCGCGCGGCGGCTGCGGGCCGAGGGCCTGGCCGTGTCGGTCGAGGCGCGCGGCAAGCGCATGGGCGCCCGGCTGGCTGCCCTGGAGGTACACGGGTTTGCGGGGTTCGCCGTCTTCGATGGCACGGACCGACCCGAGCTACGGTGGTTCGGCCACCGGGACGGCCCGGCGCCCGGCGGGGGCTCGCCATGACCGAGCCGCTGGGCGACTGGCGCCGGTCGCATCCCTGCGGCGCGCTCAGGGCCGAGCACACGGCGCAGTCGGTGACCCTGATGGGCTGGGCCCACCGTCGGCGCGACCACGGTGGTCTCATCTTCGTGGACCTGCGCGATCGAACCGGCCTCACCCAGGCCGTGTTCAACCCGGCGACCAGCGCCGAGGCCCATGCCAAAGCGGAAGCCATCCGCAACGAGTTCGTGCTGGCCCTGCGCGGAGTGGTGCACCGGCGGCCGCCGGGAACGGAAAACCCCCGGCTGGCGACGGGCGCGGTGGAGGTCCAGGTGAGCGAGCTGCGCGTGCTGAACGATGCCCGCGCCCTGCCCTTCCCGATCGAGGACGACGTCGAGATCGACGAGCTGACCCGACTCACCTATCGGTATCTTGACCTCCGCCGGCCCCGGCTGTACCGCAATTTCGCCATTCGCGACGCGATCTGCCGCGCGACGCGGGCGTACCTGCACGGCCACGGCTTCATCGAGGTCGAGACGCCGTTCCTCATCCGCACCACGCCGGAAGGAGCGCGGGACTTCCTGGTGCCCAGCCGCCTCAATCGTGGCAGCTTCTACGCGCTGGCCCAGTCGCCCCAGCTCTTCAAGCAGTTGCTCATGGTCGGCGGGTTCGAGCGGTACTTCCAGATCGTGCGCTGCTTCCGCGACGAAGATTCGCGTGGCGACCGCCAGCCCGAGTTCACGCAGATCGACCTCGAGGCCTCGTTCGTGGACCGCGACGACGTCCTGGCCCTGGTCGAAGGCCTCGTCGTCGACATCGTCCGGGAGGTCAAGGGCGTGGAGCTGCCCCGGCCGTTCCCGCGGCTGACGTACGCCGAGGCCATGGCCCGCTTCGGGTCCGACAAGCCCGACCTCCGCTTCGGCCTGGAGCTCGCGGATGTCACGGCCCTGTTCCGGGGCGGCGAATTCCAGGCCTTCGCCCAGGTCGCCGCTTCCGGCGGGGTGGTGAAGGGCTTGCGCGTGCCCGGGGCCGGGGCGCTGAGCCGCCGGGAAGCCGATGAGCTGGTGAACACGGCCAAGACGTGGGGAGCCAAGGGCCTGGTCTGGGTCAAGGTCACGAGCGCCGGCTTGCAGTCGCCGGTGGCCCGCTTCCTGGAAGCACACCGCGCCGCCCTGCTGGAGGCCACTGGCGCGGGTGAGGGGGACCTCCTGCTTCTGGTCGGCGACCAGCGGGCGACCGCCGAGACGGTACTGGGCCGCTTTCGTGTGGAGCTGGCCGAGCGGTACGGTTTGGTGCCGCCCGACGCCTCCGCGGTCCTCTGGGTCCTGGACTTTCCTCTGCTGGAGTGGAGCGAGGAGGAGCGGCGGTGGCAGGCGATGCACCACCCGTTCACCGCACCGCGGGACGCGGACCTGGCTCGGCTGGAATCGGATCCCGGCTCGATCCTCGCCAAGGCTTACGATCTCGTGCTCAACGGCCAGGAGATCGGGGGCGGCAGTATCCGCATCCACCAGCAGGCGGTGCAACAACGCATGTTCCAGCTCCTCGGCATCGACAAGGACGAGGCCCGGGCGAAGTTCGGCTTCCTCCTGGACGCGCTGGAGTTCGGAGCGCCTCCGATGGGCGGGATCGCCTTCGGCCTGGACCGTCTGGCCGCCAGCCTGGCCGGCGAGGAGTCGATCCGCGAAGTGATCGCCTTTCCGAAGACGCAGAAAGGCGTCGATCCGATGACGGAAGCGCCGGCGCCGGCGAGCCCGGCCCAGCTCCGGGAGCTCGGCATCGCCGTGGTAGACTGGGACAGGAACAGCAAGCCGAGTTGAGCGAAGCCACCATCGTCACGCGGCGTATATCCCTGGCCCCGGACGTCGATCTCCTGCCGCTCCTGGGGCGCAACGACGACCACCTCCGCACGATCGAAGACGCGCTGGACGTGCGCATCGTCGCTCGGGGTCACGACATGACGCTCAAGGGCGAGGAGCGGCAGGTCCGCAAGGCCGAGCGCGCGCTGACCCAGCTGGCCGACCTGGTGCGCACGGGGGCGCCGGTGCGCAGCATCGAGGTCCGCGCGGCCATGCGCATGCTGGCCGGTGACGAGGACGCCGACTTCAAGTCGCTGTTCGCCGACGCCATTCCCGTCCCGTCCCGGAAGAAGTGGGTGGCCCCCAAGACCCTGGGCCAGAAGCGCTACGTCGAGGCCATCCGCACCAGCGACATGGTCTTCGCCATCGGGCCCGCCGGCACGGGCAAATCGTTCCTGGCGGTGGCCATGGCGGTCTCGGCCCTCATGAAGCGCGAAGTGGCGCGCATCGTGCTCACCCGTCCCGCGGTGGAGGCCGGCGAGCGCCTGGGATTCCTCCCCGGCGATCTCTACGAGAAGGTCCACCCGTATCTCCGCCCGCTCTACGACGCCCTCTACGACATGCTGGAGGCGGAGAAGGTGAGCAGCCTGATGGAGAAGGGCGCCATCGAGATCGCGCCGCTGGCCTACATGCGGGGGCGCACGCTCAACGACTCCTTCATCATCCTGGACGAGGCCCAGAACAGCACCGCCGAGCAGATGAAGATGTTCCTCACCCGGCTGGGCTTCAACTCCAAGATGGTGATCACCGGTGATGTCACCCAGGTCGATCTGCCCGCCTCGCGGGGATCCGGCCTCATCGAGGTGCAGAGCATTCTCAAGGACGTCCCGGGCATCCGCTTCGTGCACTTCGACGATCAGGACGTCGTGCGCCACGATCTCGTGTCGGCGATCGTTCGCGCCTACGAGGCCCACACCGCGCGGTCTCGTGACGGCGGCGCACCGGCCGGCCGACCTTAGGCGGTGCCGTGCCTCGTCCTGTGCCGTCGGCGCCGCCTTCCCGTGTCCCGGGTCCACATCGCCCGTGCGGCTGAGCGAGCCCTGGCGGCGCTGGGGCGGCCCGGCGCGAGCGTCGAGATTCGCTTCGTGGACGACGGCGAGATCCGACAGCTGAACCGAGCCTGGCGGGGGATAGGCCGCCGAACGGACGTTTTGGCCTTTCCCGTGGAGACGCCGGAGCTCGGCGGGCTGGTGGGTGAGGTGGTGGTCTCGGCCGATGCTGCCATGCGTCAGGCCCGACGTCTGGGGGTTCCCGTCGCCGCCGAGGTGGCGCTACTCGTCACCCACGGCGTCCTGCACCTGGTGGGCTATGACGACCGCGACCCCCTCGAGGCCCGGCTCATGCACGAGCGGGAGCGCGAGATCCTCAGTGCCCGCGAGCCGGCCCCGCCGGCTCGGCTCTGGAAGGGACTGCTGCACGTATGAAGTCGCCCGTTCGAGCGCCGGCTTCGCCGGCGCAACAGGTTCTGGGGGGAGGTTCCGGAAGGGGGGCGCAGCCCCCCTCCGGGTTTCGTGCGGGGTTCGTGGCCCTGTTGGGCCGGCCCAACGCCGGCAAGTCGACGCTGCTGAACCGCCTCGTGGGCGAGAAGCTGGCCATCGTGACGCCGCGGCCGCAGACCACCCGCAACCGGATCACCGGGGTCAAGAATCTTCCCGGGGCCCAGATCGTCTTCGTGGATACGCCGGGCTTGACTGTCGCCGGCGGAAAGCTGGGAGAGCTCATGCGCAGGACGGTGGAGCGGGCCCTGGAGGACGTGGACCTCATCTGCGTGGTCGTCGACGCCACTGAACGAGAGCATCCCGACCCGCTCTTGCTCGCGGAGCTCGCGGCCCGGTCGGCCCCGGCCTTCTGTCTGCTGAACAAGGCCGACGCCGTGGGTCCCAAGAGCCGGATGCTGCCGGTCATCGAGACCTGGCGCCGCCATCACGCCTTCGCCGAGATCCTGCCGGTCTCGGGGCTGGACGGCACCAACTGCGACCGGCTGATCGAGCTCATCGTGCGAGCCCTGCCCGAGCATCCGGCGTTTTTCCCCGACGATACCGCGACCGATCAGCCGGAGACGTTCTACGTCGCCGAGGTGATCCGGGAGAAGGTCTTCCTGCTGACGCGGGACGAAGTCCCGTACGCGGTGGCCGTGCGCGTGGACGAGCTCGTGGAGCTGAAGAAGCCCCCCCGACTCGATATCCGGGCGACCGTCTTCGTGGAACGGGACTCCCAGAAGGCCATCCTCATCGGTAAAGGCGGAAGTTTGCTCAAGCGGATCGGCATGGCGGCCCGGCACGATCTGGAAGCCTTCTTCGGCATCCACGTGTTCCTGGGGCTGACCGTCCAGGTGCGCCGCAGCTGGCGGAAAGACGACCGCGCGCTGCGCGAGTTCGGGTTCCGACTGACCTCCTGAGATGGCGCTCGGCAAGGCTACCGCGGTCGTGATCGGCAGCTTCCCGCTCGGGGAGAGCGATCGGGTGGTCACCTTCTTCTCGCGCGAGCGGGGAAAGATCCGGGGCGTGGCCAAGGCCGCCCGTCGGATGCGGTCTCGCTTCAGCGGAGCCCTGGAGTTGCTCACCGTCGGCCACCTGGTGTTCTTCGACGGGGGACGGAGCGACCTCGTGCAGGTCGACCACTTCGACGTGATCCATCCCTTCGACCGGGTCCGGGACGATCTGGAGCGGCTGGGGCAGGCGGCGTGGATGGCGGAGTGCGTGGGCCGGCTCACCGGCGACCGCGATCCCAATCCCGCCGTGTATGGGCTGTTACTGCGGGGGCTCAAGAGCCTGGAGCTGGGGATCGCGCCGCGTCGGGTGGCCGTCGTCTTCGGCCTGCGCTGCATCGAGGCGCTCGGCCACCGCCTCCGGATCGACGCCTGCGTGCTCTGTGGTCGGCGCCGGCCGGCCGACCGGGGCCCGGTGCCCGTCGACGTGGAGGGGGGCGGCACCGTCTGCGCCGGCTGCGCGGCGGGCGCCGACCTGCTGCACCTGGACGCCGGCAGTCTCGCCACGCTCCGCCGGCTTCGGGGCCTCAGCTGGGAGGAGGCGACGGGCAGTCGGCTCGGTCGCGCCGGGCGAGAGCTGCGCGAGCTACTCGAGCGTCAGGTGGGCGGGCTCATCGGCCAGCCGACCCGGACCTCACGCTTCGTACGGGAAATCGAGCGGTTTTCGCCCATACTGGGAGGCGAGGAGCGCCAGTGAAGGGCTCCCGTGACCGAGGAGAGCCTGTGACGGTGAGTATGGACGCGCTGGTGTCGCTCTGTAAGCGCCGCGGCTTCATCTTCCAGTCCAGCGAGATCTACGGCGGGTTGGGGTCCGCCTGGGATTACGGCCCGCTCGGCGTCGAGCTGAAGCGCAACATCCGGAACCTCTGGTGGCAAGACGTCGTCCATCGACGTGCCGATGTCGTGGGAATCGAGGCCGCCGTCTTGATGCACCCCCGCGTATGGGAGGCGAGTGGGCATCTCGAGCGCTTCACGGACCCGATGGTGGACTGCAGGGCCTGCAAGCGCCGGTTCCGGGCCGACAAGCTCGACGAGCAGCCGTGGACCCACTACTGCCCGGCCAAGAAAGACAACAAGTTCGAGGTCCCCGCCGGGGAGTCTTGCAAGCACTGCGGCGCCCGCCGCACCCTGTGCCCGGAGTGCGGCCGGGGGGAGCTGACCGAGCCGCGGCAGTTCAACATGATGCTGAAGACGTTCCTGGGCCCGGTCGAGGACGACGCGGCGCTCACCTACCTCCGCCCCGAGACGGCTCAGGCCATGTTCGTGAACTTCGAAAACGTGCTCCAGGCCACGCGGCGGAAGCTGCCCTTTGGCATCGCCCAGATCGGCCGCAGCTTCCGCAACGAGATCACGCCGGGCAACTTCATCTTCCGGACGCGCGAGTTCGAGCAGATGGAAATGGAGTTCTTCGTCAATCCCCACGACACGGTGGATGGCCGGCCCGCCGACGAGTACTGGCACGACTACTGGATCGAGGAGCGCCTGGCCTGGTACCGCCGATACGGCATCCGGGCCGAGAACCTCCAGCTGCGCGAGCACCCCAAGGAGGAGCTGGCCCACTATTCCAAGCGCACCGTCGACATCGAGTATCGCTTCGCCATCGGGTGGAGCGAGCTGGAGGGCATCGCCAACCGTACGGACTTCGACCTCAAGCAGCACGCGGCGTTCAGCGGCAAATCGCTGACCTATTTCGACGAGGAACGGAAAGCTCACGTCGTGCCTTACGTCATCGAGCCCGCCGCCGGTGTGGATCGCAGCGTGCTGGCGTTCATGACCGACGCGTACCACGAGGAAGAGGTGCGCGGGGAGAAGCGGGTCGTCCTCCGCTTCCATCCCGACATCGCGCCGGTCAAGATCGCGGTGCTGCCGTTGCTGAAGAAGCGGGAGGACATCGTGGCCCGAGCTCGGGAGGTCCGGGACTGCCTGGCCCGGCACTGGGTCGTGGTCTACGACGACACGGCAGCCATCGGCCGGCTGTACCGGCGCCAGGACGAGGTCGGCACCCCGTTCTGCCTCACGGTGGATGTTCAGACCGTCGGTGACGCCGGGCGCGGCGAGGTCGGCGACCAGCGTGTCACCATCAGGGACCGTGACTCGATGGAGCAGATCCGTGTGCCCCTGGCCGAGCTCCCCGCCGTGTTCGGACGCCTGCTTGGCGGCTCGGCCTGGGCCGAGGTCGCCCGCGAGTACCCCCGGGTGGGCGCCGACCGCTCCTAGCGAAGCTGCCGGGCGGTGTCGATCGGCGAAGGCAGCTTCGACTCCGGTGCCGGGAGCTCCGTCGGGCGGGACGCTGGCGGGTCCGGGAAACCGGTGGCGGGCGCCCCGGGGACCGGCGGCGGTGGAACCGGCGCCGGGGCCGAGGACGCGGCCGGTGGCAGCCCCGACGAGGGCGCCACCCCGGGGGAAACCGGTGGGGCCTCGTGGACGAGCGGCGGAACGCCGGCCGGAGTCTCAGGCAGGACCCTCTCTCGCCGGACGCCGCAGGGAACGTCGGGCTCGGTTCCCCTGATGAAGGCCATCGTCACGACCTCCACGCACTCGTTCGACGGATGGAGGTCGACCGGCGCCATGGCGATGTCCTCGGGGACCGGGAAGTCGTCCTTGGGGCTCTTGCCGATGACCTTCTGCATGTACGAGGTCCAGATGGGAACGGCCACCCGCGAGCCGGTCTCGTCCCGGCCCAGGCTCCGGGGACGGTCGTAGCCGACCCACACGCCGGTGGCCAGCTGCGGGGTGTAGCCGATGAACCAGGCGTTGGAGTAGTCGTTGGTCGTCCCGGTCTTGGCGGCCACGGGCCGGTTCAGGACTCGCGCCCCCTGCCCGGTGCCGCGCTCCACCACCCCCCTCAACATGTGCGTGATGATGTAGGCGACCTCGGGCGACACGGCTTCCCGCCCCTCCGGCACGTGCTCCTCGAGTAGCCGTCCTCCGGCGTCCGTGACGTAGCGGACCGTCGTGGGCGGCATCCAGATCCCCTCGTTGGCGAAGGCCGTGTAGGCGGAGGTCAGCTCGAGCAGCGAGAGGTCGGAGGTCCCCAGGGCGAGCGTCAGGTCGGTCGTGAGGGGGCTGGTGATCCCGAAGCGGCGAGCGACCTGGATGGTGCGACTCACGCCCAGCTGCTCCTGCAGCTTGATGGTCACGACGTTGATCGAGTCCTCCACGGCCTCCTGCAGGGTGGTGGGGCCGCGGAACTGACGGTCGTAGTTCTCCGGCTTCCAGGCGGCGCCGTTTCGCCCCACCGGGTACGTCACGGGCGAGTCCTCGATGAGGCTGGCCGGGGTGAAGCCGGCCTCCAGGGCGGCCACGTAGACGAAGGGCTTGAACGCCGAGCCGGGCTGCCGCCGGGCCTGGACGGCGCGGTTGAACTCGCTCCTGAAGAAGTCGTAGCCTCCGACGATGGCCTTCACGTAGCCGGTCTGCGGCTCGATCGTGATCAGCGCGCCTTCCGGGTGCTCGCCGGAGCGGCCTCCGCTGGTCCGCGTCTCCAGCGCCTTCAGGCCGTTTCGCACGGCTTCTTCGGCGGCCAGCTGCATCCACGGATCCAGCGTCGTGTAGACGTTGAGGCCGCCCTTGAAGACCATGTCGGCGCCGTAACGGGCGTCCAGCACTTGCTGGACATAGTCGATGAAGTACTGGCCGGTCGTCCGCCGGCGCTCGGGCGGGATGAGCCCCAGGTCGCTCCGGGCCAGCCGCTTGGCCTCCTCCTCCTTGAGCGCCCCGTACTCCACCATGCGCCGGAGCACGGTCTCCCGGCGCAGCTTGGCCGCCTCCGGGTGCTCGAAGGGGGAATAGCTCGAGGGCGCGCGGGGCAGGCCGCCGATGAGCGCGGCCTCGCGGACGTCGAGTTCCGCCACCGACTTGCCGAAGAACGTCCGGGCCGCCGCCTCCACGCCGAAGGCGCCATGGCCGAAGTACACCTGATTGAGGTACATCTCGAGAATCCGGTCCTTGGAGTAGCGGCGCTCCAGCTCGAGGGCCAGCACGGCCTCCTTGAGCTTTCGTTCGAGGCTCTTGTCCGGTGTGAGGAACAGCACTTTGGTGAGCTGCTGGGTGATCGTGCTGCCGCCCTCGACGATCCGGCCCCGGCGATAGTTCTGGACGATGGCCCGGGCGATCCCGATGGGATCCAGGCCCCAGTGGGAATAGAAGCGACGATCTTCGGTGGCGATCACGGCATCGCGCAGCGTCGCCGGGATCTGGGCGAGGGGAACGAAGATCCGCCGCTCGGCATGCAGTTCGGTGAGGAGGTCGTCGTTGTCGTCGTAGATGCGGGTGCCCAGGACGGGCTGGAAGTTCTCGAGAGCGGTCACCGGAGGCAGAGAGCGTGGCAGGATCATGAAGGCCCACAGCGCAGCGGCGGCCAGGCCGGCACCGAACAGCAGGGTCAGCACACCGACCGCCAGGAGGAACCGCCGCAGCCACCGCCGGGCCCCGCGCACCGTGCCGCCGTTCTGGGCGGCCTGCCCCTTCAACCTGAACCACGACATGCGGCCTCCATTATACCGACAGGTCCCGTCCGGGATGCCTCTTGAGACCGCGACCTCCACCCGGCGCGATGCGATAATGCGCTCTGCTCATGCGGAGTTCGGGACTGCTGGGGGATCTGGAGGCTCGGGGGCTCGTCGCCGACGCCACCGGGCGGGATG
Source organism: Candidatus Methylomirabilota bacterium (assembly GCA_035709005.1). Taxonomy (NCBI): domain Bacteria; phylum Methylomirabilota (SeqCode); species Candidatus Methylomirabilota bacterium. Next base: position 24,710 of record DASTFB010000004.1, read on the forward strand.
AGCTGCAGGCGCACCTCGCGCCGGGCTCGCGCGTCGTCTACTGCGGCTTCGATCCGACCGCCGACAGCCTGCACATCGGCAGCCTGCTGCCGCTGCTGGCCCTGCGGCGGTTCCAGCGGGCCGGCCACCGCCCCATCGTGCTCATCGGCGGCGGCACCGGCCTCATCGGGGACCCGAGCGGCAAGGCGGCCGAGCGTCCGCTGAACGACGCCGAGCAGGTTGCGGCCTGGGCCGAGCGGCTCAAGCGACAGGTGGCTCGGTTCCTTGACTTCGGCGCGGGTGCGGCCGGCGCCAAGCTCCTGGACAATTTCGCCTGGCTGTCCCGGCTGGACGTGATCACCTTCCTGCGCGACGTGGGCAAGGAGTTCCCGGTCGGCGCCATGCTGGGCAAGGAGTCGGTCCGGTCGCGGATGGGGCGCGCCGACGTCGGCCTGTCCTACACGGAGTTCAGCTATCAGATCCTCCAGTCGTACGACTTTCTCGAGCTGTGGCGGACCGAGGGCTGCACCGTGCAGATCGGGGGGGCCGATCAGTGGGGGAACATCACGGCCGGCATCGAGCTCATCCGGCGCAAGACGGCAGGGGCCGCGTTCGGATTGACGCTGCCCCTGGCGACGAAGAGCGATGGCGGTAAGTTCGGCAAGACCGAGGCGGGGACGGTCTGGCTGGACGCCGCCAAGACCTCGGCGTACGAGATGTACCAGTTCTGGTTCAACGCCGCGGACGCCGATGTGGGCCGCTTCCTCAAGTACTTCACGTTCCTCTCTCTCGAGGAGATCGCCGACCTGGCGGAGGCGACGGTCCGGGCGCCCGAGAAGCGTGCGGCCCAGCGGGCGCTCGCTCGTGAGGTGACACGCCTCATTCACGGGGACGAGGGTGTGCGGGAGGCCGAGTCCATCTCCGAGGCGCTGTTCAGCGGCGATGTCGCCAGCCTGACCGAGCCGCAGCTGATTCACGCCTTCCGGGAGGTGCCGACGACCCGGCTGTCGGGCCCGGCCGGGTTGACCTTGACCGACGTGCTCGTGCGCACCGGGCTGGCCCCCTCCAGGCGAGCGGGCCGTGAGCTTCTGGCCAGCGGCGCCGTCCTGGTGAACGGCCGCCGGGTCACCGACCCTGCCGAGGGGGTCTCCCGCGACCGGGCCCTCCACCAGCGATATCTGCTGCTCCGGAAGGGGAAACGGACGTACCACCTGGTCATCCTGGAGGACGGGACGTGAACTCGACCGGGTGATGGGCCCTGTCAGGCACTGAGAGCTTGACATGGCGCTTGGCCATGCGTATAGTGGCTTTTCGCTCGAAGTTGAGCATGGGTTTAGCGGTACATCCGGTCACCTTCCAAGCTGACCGTAGGGCTCTTTGAAAGTCGCATATGCTATCGGCTCACCGAAGAGGTGTGAGCACCATCCGTTCTATCGAGTACCTTGCGCTCGGCCGAGTGACTGCACGCTGAATCGCAGTAACACACGTTCGAGCTAGAGGACCAGGTTCATCGCTTTTTATGGCGAGTTTGATCCTGGCTCAGAGCGAACGCTGGCGGCGTACCTAACACATGCAAGTCGAACGGGGAACGTCGGTGTAGCAATACATCGGCGGTCCTAGTGGCGCACGGGTGAGTAACACGTGGGTAACCTGCCCTCGAGTTCGGGATACCCTCTCGAAAGGGAGGCTAATACCGGATACGTTCCTCGGGTCGCGAGACCTGAGGAGGAAAGGTAGCGCAAGCTGCCGCTCTTGGAGGGGCTCGCGGCCTATCAGCTAGTTGGTGAGGTAACGGCTCACCAAGGCTATGACGGGTAGCTGGTCTGAGAGGACGACCAGCCACACGGGGACTGAGACACGGCCCCGACTCCTACGGGAGGCAGCAGTGGGGAATTTTCCGCAATGGGCGAAAGCCTGACGGAGTGACGCCGCGTGGGGGACGAAGGCCTTCGGGTTGTAAACCCCTGTCAGAGGGAAAGAAGGGTGTCGGCGCGATAACCGCCGGCATTTGACGGTACCTTCAGAGGAAGCCCCGGCCAACTCTGTGCCAGCAGCCGCGGTAAGACAGAGGGGGCAAGCGTTGCTCGGAATCACTGGGCGTAAAGGGCGCGTAGGCGGGATGGCAAGTCAGTCGTGAAATCTCTCGGCTCAACCGAGAAACGTCGGCTGATACTGCCGTTCTTGAGGGATGCAGAGGAGACTGGAATTCCCGGTGTAGCGGTGAAATGTGTAGAGATCGGGAGGAACACCGGTGGCGAAGGCGGGTCTCTGGGCAT